>CAYNYX010000018.1:0-12766 GCA_964401535.1 uncultured Muribaculaceae bacterium
CTGTGCTTTACAAATGGATATTAAAATTAAAGGTATTACTAAAGAAATACTAAAAGAAGCTTTAGAACAAGCAAAACAAGCTCGTATGGAAATATTAGATACAATGGAAGCACAAATTAAAGAACCAAGAAAAGAAGTATCTAAATACGCTCCTAAAACAGTAACATTTATGATTAATCCAGATCGTATTAAAGAAGTTATTGGTAAGGGTGGAGAAACTATTACTAGAATTATTCTTGAAGCAAGTAATGTTACTTTAGTAAGTGATATAAATGCTGTTAAAGTTGATTTAGAAGATGATGGTAGAGTAATTATTTATCATACTGATAAAGAAGTAATAGAACGTACTGAAAAAATGATTAAAGATATTGTAAGAGAAGTAGAAGATAATAAAATTTATACAGGAAAAGTTGTTAAAGTAGAAGATTTTGGTTGCTTTGTTGAATTATGGCCAGGATGTGAAGGATTAGTTCATGTTTCTCATTTAGCAGAAGAAAGAGTTAAAAAACCTTCTGATGTTGTTAAAGTAGGGGATGAAATAATTGTTAAATCATTAGGTTATGATAAAAGAGGACGTCTTAATTTGTCAAGAAAGGAGGCTATGAAGTAATGAAAAAGGAATTACTTAATATCGCAGGTGTTATTGCATTTGTAATTGGTATATTATTTTGTATTACTATTATAGGTGCTATAGTAGGTGTACCATGTATAATTGGTGGTAATAAGTTTAGAGATTTAGCTAAATCATCAGATGAAACTGTTTTAGCAAATAAAGATACTATTCTAGTTTGGACAATTGTATTTTTATTCATTTGCCAATTAGCTGGTATTATAGCTTTAGTTTTCTATCTAACTTCAAGTTCATTTACTGGAATAACAACTACACAATATAATAATACAAATCATAATGCTGATAAATATGAAGAATTAGAAAAACTAAAAAAACTATATGATTCTAAAGCTATTTCAAAAGAAGAATATGAAGTTGAAAAAGCTAAAATATTAAATAGAAATTAAAAAAGATGATTATTCATCTTTTTTTAGTATTTCATATATTTCTTTAACATCATTTATTTTATTATCTTTATAATAAGGTTTTAGATGTAAATGAAAGTGTTTTACTTCTTGAATTAAACCATTATTTTGAATTAGAGTTAAGCCATCAATATTTAATTTAGTTTCTAATTTCTTCTTAATGATTTTAGTTACTTCAAATATATGATTTAAAGTAGTGGTATCAATATCATCAATATCTTTATAGTGTTTCTTAGGTACAATTAAAGTATGACCATTACTATCAGGGTTAATGTCTAAAAAACAATAAACTAGATCATCTTCATATATATTATATGAAGGAATTTCTTTATTTATAATTTTACAAAATATGCAATCCATTTTATCTCTCCTTTTAATTATTTATAGATATATATTATCATTTTTCATATAATTAGTCAAAAAAATCATTATTTTTTAATACTTATAGTTATTAAAATGTAATAATGTAAGATAAGTATTTTATTTGACATAGTATACTATTTATGATATATATTAAGTTAGATAGGAGAATATATGAGTAGATTAAGTTATAAAATTAAAAGAGCAACTATATTATCTATATTAATTTTACTTGGTATATCTAGAAAAGAAGCAATTACAGCTTTAGATAGTTCATCCATGAATGATATAATAGAACCAGTTGATAATAATGAAGATGAACAGGATATTGTAAATAATATTGACAATTATAATAATGAAATAAATGCTGTTGTTACAGAATTAGCAAGAAAAAATCCTGATATTCAAAAAATATTAGATTTAAATGGTAATGGGCAAATTAAATTTAAACAAAACATAATTAATGGTAAAAATTTAACATCATTGTTTTTGGGAGATAAGTTTATTGGACTTTTACCAAATCAAATTAAAAAATCATCTTTTGAATTAGATAAGGATCATTATTTAGATTATGAAGAAGTAGAAGAATTAAATATTAAATATATAAATGATATTACAGTTGTTATATCTGAAGAAAATAAAGTAATTGATTTTTCTAAATTTATGAATATTTTAGATGGAAAAAATGTTGAACTTGAATTAAATAATTGTACAATTATTAACTTACCATCTAATTTATGTTATATGTATGCAAAAAATACATATTTTAGTAAAGATGCATTTAAAGATATAAATCATAAATATGAATTATATTTAGATACATGTAATTTAAATGATTGTGAATTTGAACAAACAAATAATTTGCAATTATTAACCTTAGTAGAAAATAAATTAGATTATGAATTGTTAAAAAAAATATCTAATGCTACTTGTATAGATATAATTCTTGAATTAAACAATGAAACAGTTGATTTTACTGGAATGGAAGATATTTCTAATACATTTGATTTTAAATTTAATAATTGCAATGTTGTTAAATTACCAAATAATACTAGATGTTTAACTGCTAATAATACATCTTTTGATAAAAATTTATTTCGAAACACCAAAAAAATTATAGCATTAGAATTAAATTTATGTAATATAACTGATTGTGATCTTGGTTGTTTAGATGATTTAGTTTTACTAATTTTAAAAGATGTAGAATATGATGATAAGTTATTAAGTAAATTGCCTAGTAAAACTTCTATAGAACTAGAAATGTCTAATAGGACAATAGATTTTACTCAAATAGCTAATGTTTCTAACAAAATTAGTTTTAATTTACATTTTTGTAAAGTAATAAATTTACCAAATAATATTAGATGTTTAACTGCAGATAATACATATTTTGATGTAGATTCTTTAAAAAATGCAAAACAAATTTTAACTATTGATTTAGATACTTGTGATATAAGTAATTGTGAGTATAGTCAACTACAAAATTTAGATACTTTAACTTTAGATAATACCAAAATAAATTATGAATTATTTAATAAAACTACAGAATTAACAAAATTACAAATAACTCAATATAATGAATTTGATTTTTCTAAATTAACACAGTTAATAAAGTTAGGTTATTTAAAATTAGATAGATGTGGTATTACTAATGTAAAAGGAATAAACAAACTTAAATGTTTAGTTTATTTTAGTGCTAATGAAAACAATATTGTTGATGCAAGTGAAGTAGGTGATGCTACAAATCTAGAAACCCTTTTATTAGAAAATAATAAAATTAAAGATATTTCATTTCTTAAGAATCTAAATAAACTTGAATCTCTGCATCTCAATGGTAATTGTATTTCAAATTATGAAATATTTAAAGAATTGACATTAGAAAATTTAAATTGGTTAACAATAGGAGACAATATAGGTTATGATGGTAATAGTATTGAGGTATTAAAAAATTATGATTCTAAAATAATGGATACTACAATATCTAATGATATAATTCGTATTCAAATGGAAAAAATAATTCTTGATGAGATTACAAGCGAAAGCATGAGTGAATGGGAGATTATTGAAGCTATATATAATTTTACTAAAAGAAGTATGGTTTATGCTCATGAAAATGAAAATTGGAAATCAATAGTTGATACTGGTTTATCTGATATATATAGAATAGATCAAGCTTATTTTTCATTAAAAACTGGTATTGGATGTTGTGATCATTATGCAACTATATTTCACGATTTAATAAAATTAAAAGGATTGGATATAAAATATATCTCTACTAAAATAGATAGTAATATACACCATGCATATAATATGATTAATATTGATGGTCAATATTATTACTTTGATGCTTGTTGGGATAGAGATAATGATAAAAATATGTATTTTGGTTTATCATTAGAAGATATGAAATTAAAAGGGAAAAGAAGTTTATATACAAATTTTAATTATGGAAATCCTGAAACTAATATTGTTGGAAATAATATAAAAATAAGATAATAAATAAAAAAGACATGATTGTCTTTTTTTGAATACTTGCGAATATTCAATATAATAATGATTATTTATGAATAAAATTATACATATTTAATAAAATATTATTGACAAAATAAAGTAAAATGAGTATATTATTAGTAACAAGCAAAAACTATAATAGAGACAGTAGTATATTAAAGAAAATTTAGTGAGCAGGGTATAGTGAAAACCTGTATGAGTATCTAATATATGAATATCACTCTATTGTTGTAATTCTGAATTAAGTAAGAATTAACGGAATCTAACCGTTATATTAGACGCAATTGATGGATTGTTGTAAATAGTGGTAAAAATGAGATAACTCTTTTTCTATTTATAGAAGAAGAGTTTTTATATTATGGTTTTGCTTCAGGAGGAATAAAATGAAAAATGAAAAATTAGTAGAAAAAATAAAGAAATTAAGAACTTTATTAAATATTTCTACAAAAGAAATGGCCAATAAATTAGATATGTGCGAAGAAAACTATAAAGCATTTGAAGATGGTAATTACTTATTATCTGATTTAAAATGTTTAAAATGTCTTAATATATTAAGTATGGATGAAATATATAATAAATATGTAAATTGTATAGAAGAAAACGGTAATTTGAAAGATATAGAATTTATTCATGACGAATATTTTAATTTCGGTAATGTAGTAGATTTATTATCTTTAACGAAACCAAATAAATTAGCGCTTTTTCATATTGATTCTAATAATATAGAAAGAAGATTTACATATTCAGATATGAGTAAATTATCTAATATGACCGCAAATTATCTAACTAATTTAGGAGTTAAAAAGGGAGATAAAGTAATGCTTGTGTTAAAAAGCAAATATCAATTTTGGTATATATTATTAGCGTTACATAAAATAGGGGCAGTAGTAGTTCCCGCAACTCATATGTTAAAAGAACATGATTATAAATATAGAATTGATTCAGCTAATATTAAAACAATTGTAAGTGATGCTAATAGTGATATAATTAATGAAATAGAATCAGCATGTTCATCTAAAAATATAACTAAAATATCAGTAGATGGTAATGTTAAGGGTTGGTATAATTTTGATGATGAATTTACTAAATATAGTAGTGATTTTAAAGTTGAAAAAACAAATTCTAAAGATCCAATGGTAATATTTTTTACATCTGGAACAACTAGTAATCCAAAAGCCGTAGTTCAAACATTTGATTATCCATTAACTCATGTCGTAACTGCTAAATACTGGCAAAATGTTAAACAAAATGGTTTACATTATACTATGGCTGATACAGGTTGGGCTAAATTCTTTTGGGGTAAAATATATGGTCAATGGTTATGTGATGCTCCTGTTTTCGCATATGATTATGAAGGTAAATATAATCCTTCCTTAATCGCATCAATGATTGAAAAATATAATATAACGACTCTTTGTGCACCATCTACAAATTATAGAATGTTTAATACCATTGATTTAAAAAATTATAATTTAGATTGTGTATCTGATTTTGTTGTAGCAGGAGAATTATTGGATAAAAATTCTTATGATAAATTTTCTAATAGTGTTGGTAAAAATATAAGAAATGGTTATGGTTTTACTGAAGGTGGATTAATATTTGGTCAATTTAGAAACAATTTAAATAATTCTAGTTCTTTAGGTACATTAAATCCTATGTATGAAGCTGTTATAGTTGATTCTAAGGGTAATAACACTAATAATGGAGAATTATTAGTAAAACTTAGAAGAAGCAATAATCCGGGTCTTTTAGAAGGTTATTTATGTGATGGAATAGTTAAATCACCATTAATTGATTCTTACTATCATACTAGTGATATAATTAAAAAAGAAGAAAATAAATATTATTTTATAAGTAGAAAAGATGATATAATTAAAACTTCTGGATATAAAGTATCACCACCTGAAGTAGAAGAAATAATAATGGAATTACCTTTTGTAAAAGAATGTATGGTTGTTGGTGTACCTGATGCAGTTAGAGGTCAAGTAGTAAAGGCTTTAATAGTTTTAAAAAATGAAGAATTAAAAAATGAATTATTAATTAATGAAATACAAAAATATGTTAAAAATAAAACTGCTCCTTATAAATATCCTAGATTAGTAGAATTTTTAAATAAATTACCTAAAACAGTAAGTGGTAAAACCGATAGAGGTAAGGTTAAAAAATTAGTTTGTAATTAAATATATAAAAAAACTATATTTTATAGAAATAATATTAAATATAATCCTTATTTCTATTTTTTTTTACTTAAAAATAATATATAATATTAGATGGGGATGATTATATGAATAATAAACATATTCTTAAAATAATTGATTTAAATGTTAATATAGATAATAAACCAATTTTAAAAGATTTTAATTTAGAAATTAAATCAGGAGAAATTCACGCTATTATGGGACCTAATGGTACAGGTAAATCAACACTAACTAAGATAATAATGGGTGATCGTAATTATAAAATAATAAGTGGAGATATTTTATTTGATAATAAAAGTATTACTAATTTAGAAGTAAATGAAAGAGCTAATTTGGGTATATTTTTAGGTATGCAACTTCCTATTGAAATAGAAGGAGTTAGTAATGCTGATTTCTTAAGAAGTGCAGTAATAAAAAAAGAAGGATTTAAATTATTTGATTTTATTAAAGATTTAAATAAAAATATTGAATATTTACATATGGATAAAGAAATGATTCATAGAGGAGTTAATGTTGGGTTTTCTGGTGGTGAAAAAAAGAAAAACGAAATATTACAAATGTATATGTTAAAACCTAATACTATTTTATTAGATGAAATAGATTCAGGGTTAGATGTTGATAGTTTAAAAATAGTTGGTGATGCAGTTATGAATTATTATAAAGAATATAAACCAGCTATATTAGTAGTAACACATTATAAAAGACTTTTAAATTATATAAAACCTTCATTTGTTCATATAATGAAAGATGGTCATATTACATCAACAGGTGATATTAAATTAGTAAATTATATAGAAGAAAATGGTTATGAGGCTTTATCTAGTACAGATATTATGAAGGAAATAAATACTCATGAATAAAATATTAATAGAAAATAATGAAATAAAATTAAATATAGATAATAAAATAAAGATAGAAAAAGAAGAAAATGAAATAATACATAAATATAAAATCATTATTTTAAAAAATACATCATTATTAATAAATTATCAAAATTTAGAATCTAAAATAAATATAATATTTGAAGTATTAGATAAAGTTAATTTTAAATTATATGAAATAAAAAAAGGTAAAATATCTAAAATACAAGAACAATATATATTAAATAATAATAGTGTAATTAAAGTAGATAAAATAAATGATATTGAATCTATTAAAGAAAATATTATTGTTGATTTAAATGGAATAAATTCTAAAATCGATTATAATTTTAAAACAATTACTAAAGATAAGGAAAGTTATGTTTTAACCATAAATCATAATAATATAAAAACATCATCATTAATTAAAAATAATGGTATTAATATATTAGATGGAGAATTAAATATTGAAGTATCTACTTTTATTAAAAAAGGTATGATTGAAAGTAATTGTGAACAAATAAATAGAATAATAAATGAAACAAATAATAAATGTGTTATTAAACCAAATCTATTTATTGATGAAAACAATGTAAATGCTAACCATTCTGCTTCAATAGGTAAATTTAATGAATCAGAATTATTCTATTTACAAAGTAGAGGATTAGATTATAATGAAGCTAAAAAACTATTAATTAAAGGATTTATATTAAGTGATATAGATAAATGTATTTTAAAAGAAACAGAAAAAATAATAAAAAACTATTGGAGGTGATATTATGAATAGAGATGATTTTAATATATTAAATACTAATATTGTTTATTTGGATAATGGAGCAACTTCTTTAAAACCTAAAGTTATATCAGAAGCTATAAGTGATTACTATAATAATTATAGTGCTAATGCTCATAGAGGTGATTATGATATTAGTTTAAAAGTTGATATTAAAATAGAAGAAACAAGAAAATTAGTTAAAGAATTTATAAATGCTAGAAATACAAATGAAATAGTATTTACATCAGGATCAACTGATTCTTTAAATAAAATAATATTTGGATATTATAAAAATATATTAAAAGAAAATGATGAAATAATTTTATCAAAAAGTGAACATGCATCTAATTTATTACCTTGGTTTGAATTAAGTGAATTATTAAAATTAAATATAAAATATGTAGAATTAGATAAAGATTTAAATGTTACATTAGATAATATTAAAAAAATAGTAACTGAAAAAACAAAAGTTATTTCTTTAGCGCATATTTCTAATGTAGTAGGTGATGTAAGACCTATTAAAGAAATAACTAGTTATGCTCATAGTAAAAACATTACTGTTTTAATAGATGGTGCTCAGAGTGTACCACATATTAAAGTTGATGTTAAAGATTTAGATATTGATTTTTTAGTATTTTCCGCTCATAAAATGTGTGGACCTACAGGTATAGGAGTTTTATATGGTAAATATGAATTATTATGTAATATAAAACCTATAATTTATGGTGGTGGAATGAATGCTTCATTTGATTCTGAAGGAAGAAGAATATATGATGAATTACCTTTATTATTAGAAGCAGGAACACCTAATATAGCTGGAATAATAGGTTTAAATGCCTGTCTTAAGTATTTAAATAATATAGGTATGAATAATATAACTGAATATGTTACATCATTAAGAAAATATGCTTTAAATAAATTAAAAACTATTAAAGATATTACTATTTATAATGAAAATAATGATTCTAGTATTATAACTATAAATATTAAAGATATTTTTGCTCAAGATTTAGCAATCTATCTAAATAAATATAATATATGTGTAAGAGCTGGAAATCATTGCGCTAAAATACTAAAAGATGAAATCAATGTTAAAAATACAGTTAGAATTAGTTTGTATTTTTATAACACAAAAGAAGAAATAGATTATTTAGTTGATAAATTAAGTAATCCTAACATAAAAAATGAAATCTTGTAAATAAATAATTATTATGTTATAATTATATTGGAGGAAATAAAATGGATTTAAAAGGAACTAAAACTGAACAAAATTTGATGGCTGCTTTTGCAGGTGAATCGCAAGCTAGAAATAAATATACTTATTATGCTTCTAAGGCTAGAAAAGATGGCTATGAGCAAATTGGTAGTATATTTGAAGAAACAGCTAATAATGAGAAAGAACATGCTAAAATATGGTTTAAATTGTTACATAATGATAGTGTACCATCAACAATAGATAATTTAAAAGATGCCATTAGTGGTGAAAACTATGAATGGACAGATATGTATGCTAAATTTGCTGATGATGCAATGAAAGAAGGATTTAATGATATTGCTTTTCTATTTACTGAAGTTGCTAAAATAGAAAAAGAACATGAAGAAAGATATAAAACATTATTATCTAATATAGAAAATAATGAAGTATTTAATAAAGATAGTAAAAAAGCTTGGATTTGTAGAAATTGTGGTCATGTTCATTTTGGAGATGAAGCTCCAGAAATATGTCCTGTTTGTAAACATCCTAAATCATTCTTTGAAATAAAAGCTAATAACTATTAAAATAACTATATTTAAAATATAGTTTTTTCTTTAAAAACAAAGGTTTTTTTAAAAATGTTTTGTATTTTTTATATAATATGATATAATCTAGGTAATGGTAGGTGATTAATATGGAAATATTAAATGGAAAGGAATTAAGTAATAAGATTAAACTTGAATTAAAAGAAAGCATAAAAGATTTAATGATTAAACCTTGTATTGCGGTAATACAAGTTGGTAATGATGAAGCTAGTAATGTTTATATTGAAAATAAGAAAAAAGCTTGTAATGAAGTCGGTATATATTTTAAACATATTAAATTTGAAGAGTATGCTTTAGAAAAAGAAATAGTAAATAAAATCATTGAATTAAATAATGATGAATATGTAGACGGTATTATAATTCAATTACCTTTACCTATTAAATTCAATGAAAAAAAATTAGTTAATTTTATTACTAAAAATAAAGATATTGATGGTTTAACGGATTCGAATAAAGCCTTATTATTAAGAGATAATGCTAATTTAATACCTTGTACACCTTTAGGTATAATGGAATTACTAAAAGCTTATGAAATTGGTGTTGAAGGAAAAAATGTTGTTATTGTTGGTAGAAGTAATTTAGTTGGTTTACCATTATGTCATTTAATGTTAAATAATAATGCAACTGTTACAGTATGTCATTCTAAAACAAATAATTTAAGTGATTTTACTAAAAATGCTGATATATTAATAAGTGCAACTGGTGTTCCTAAATTAATAACTAAAGATATGGTTAAAAAAGGTGCTGTTGTTATCGATGTTGGTATAAATAAAATAGATGATAAATTAGTTGGTGATGTTGATTTTGATAATGTTAGTAAACTAGCAAGTTTTATAACTCCTGTACCAGGTGGGGTAGGACCTATGACTGTTGCTATGTTACTTAAAAATACAATAATTGCTAATAAAAAAAGAACTACAAAAATTTAAAAATATTATAGGGGGTAATATATATGATTTTAAATGTAAAAATGAATGGTTTATTGGCTAAAGATTTATTAGTTAGAGAACCAGTTGATATGTGTTCTGAAAAAATAATTAAAAATAATTCTAAAAAAATTGTTTTAACAGGTGGTTATGGAGTAGGTAAGAGTATTGTAATTTCTAATTTAATTGACAAAACATCGGGAACAAATAATCCTGTTATTGAAACTTATTTTGATTTAATAGGGACACTTGATAATATTTTTAGCGAAGAGTTTAAAAGACATTATTATGAAGTTTTATTTTCTTTTAAATTATTAAATTATATACGTAAATACTATAGTATTACATATGAAGAGAATTTTTTGAAATATAATTCATTTATATATCAAAATATAAAAGAAATTGATGAATATATAAATAAATATTTTTATGAAAAAAGGCATTTAAATAAATATTATAATACTAAAGAAATATCTTCATTTATTTTAGAAAAATTTAAAGAATGTAAAAATTTAAATTTTGTTTCTTTATCAATAAATAAATTTGACAGAATAAATAATAGTAATTTATTAACTCAAAAAATATTAAGTGAATATTTTGATATGTTTGATAAGGTAATTATTACATCAAATGATGAAAGATTAAAAGATAAAGAATTTAAAAGCAATGATATTTTTAAAGATTATTTATTTATGGATATTAATTATGGTAAAAATATATTTGTAATAAGAGAAATTATTAAAAAAAGAATTGAACAATCTGATAAGAAAAATTTAATTGATTTTGATAAATATAGTGATGAAATATGTAAAATATTAATAGAAAAAACTAATGGTAATATTAATTTAATGATTTATATTATAAATAAAATGTTTAATATAATTTCATTTAAAGGACCAGAAAAAGCTTCAATAATGGATAATTTTTTATATGCTTGTACTGATCAAATAGAAAATGATGCTAAAATTAAAAAAATGAGTAAACCTTGTCGTTTATATATATAAAAAAACTCCTTTTGGAGTTTTTAATTTATTATTTATTTAATACTAATTTTATTGCTTTATATTGTGGTGTTATTATTTTTTTACCAATAGATGACAAATTATTGTAATCTTCAGAAAGCTTATTTGTAATTATAAAATTACATTCTTCTAAATCAGTATTAGTTTTAATATACATTTTTCTTAATAAATAAGGTATATTATAAAAATCTAACATATTTTTAGAATCATTAATACATAATTCTTCTTTATTTGCTTTATTTTTATTAATATTTTCACTTATATATTTTCTAATTAATTTTAATTTTTCACTATCATAATTATATTTTAATAATATTTCTTTTGCTAAAGAAGAATTAATTATTTGTTGTTCATCAATAAATTCTAAATCAGTAATTAAAGCAATATTTTGTAGTAGGGCTGATAAAGCTACAATTTCATAATCAGCATTATATTTATTATATATATTTGTTGTTATTTCATATTGTAATTTTATATGATATTTCCATGCATCTATACCATAAATATTAGTAGGTAAGGAACATCTATCTTCTATTTCTTTATATATTTTATTAACTATTTCAGTCATATATTACCTAAATATGTTTTCTTATAATTTTTTGTTTTTGTTCTACATCTGTAGCATGTTTATAATATTTTTTCCAACATTCATCAGTTTTATATTTAGGACAAGATGTAAAACACCACATGTAATCACATTCTTCAAAATATGTGTCTGCATTTACTAAACTACAAAATTGTTTAGGACAAGTGAAACTATTTATAGGAAGTGGTAAAGATCCATTTATGAAATCTTTATATTTAACAATATTTTCACTAGTTAAATCTATTTCAACTACATTATTTGTTAATATAGTTCTATTTACATCAAATATAACATATTTGATATCATCTCTAATAACTAATTGATTAAATAAATCTATATAATTTATAATACGATCATTTTCTACTAAATAAGCATTTTTATTAGTTTGATCTTGAAAAACTCTTAAACTATTACTTAATTTTATTATATGATATCCTCTACCAACACAGCTAGTACAAACAGTTCCTATATCTATTCTAGAACATTCCACTTTGTGAAGTCCTGAACCTTCACACACATTACATTTTACTTTAACAACATTGTTAAAATTTGTATCTTTTAATTCCATAAATAATCCCCCTTTTAAGTGCAAATATAATAACATAAGTTATTAATAAAGTCAAATTATTAATAAAAAAGATAGTGTAAAATGGTTTGGGGATGGGTATACAAAAAGGAAGACCTTTTGTTAAA
>CAYNYX010000019.1:0-1067 GCA_964401535.1 uncultured Muribaculaceae bacterium
GCAAATGCTTTAGGAATAAACGAAACCATTACATCTCCTACATTTACTATTATAAAGGAATATGATGGTGAATTACCATTATATCATATGGATGTTTATAGATTAAATGGTAATATAGATAGTGTAGGTATAGAAGAATATTTTACTAAAGGTGGAGTTGTTGTTATTGAATGGGCTAGTACTATAAAAGAGTATTTGCCTAAAGAGAGATTAGACATAAAGTTCACTGTAGTTGGTGAGAATAAAAGAATATTAACACTTATACCACGTGGAAAAAAATATGAAGATTTATGTGAGGCCGTTTTATGAAGTACCTATTTATAGATACATCAACTAATCATTTAATTATCGGTTTGATTATTAATAATGAGATTGTTAGTTATTATGATGAAGTGATTACTAATGGTATGTCAGAACATATTCTTCCTGAAATTGAGAAACAATTTAAAAATAATAGTTTAATGGCATCTCAAATTGACGCCATTTTTGTTTCAAATGGTCCAGGATCTTTTACAGGGATAAGGGTAGGATTAACTATAGCAAAGGTATATGCATGGAGTTTAAATATTAAAGTTATTCCTATATCAAGTTTAGAATTACTAGCAACAACAAAAACTTCTAAAAAATATATTGTTCCAATGATAGATGCTAGAAGAGAGTATGTGTTTGCTGGTATATACGATAGTGATTTAAATAGTATAATGAATGATTCATATATATTGTTAAATGAGCTATTAGATAAAACTAATAATGAATATGAATATGTTTCGTATGATGAATTTAATAATATAAATATCGTAAAACCTAGTATTGATATTTTAAAAATAATTAAAAAACATGAAAATGATATTGGGGTTAATCCACATAGTTTAAATCCTAACTATTTAAAATTAACAGAAGCAGAAGAAAAATTAGGATGTAAAAATGATTAAAGAAATAAATGATGTAAATTTAATGACAAATTTATTGACTGATTTTAAACAAAATGTAGGTAATGATACAAATCCTTTTTTAAAATATATAGGCTATTATGATAACAACAAAATAATAGGAATTATTATTTATGA
>CAYNYX010000019.1:1077-11605 GCA_964401535.1 uncultured Muribaculaceae bacterium
AAATTGATTATATTGTAGTTGACAGTAAATATAGAAGAAAGGGTATTGCAAGTAAATTGCTAGAATATGTTATATCATTAGATAGTGCAAATATAACATTAGAAGTAAATGTAGATAATTTTTCAGCAATTAATTTGTATAAAAAATATGGATTTGAAGAAGTATCAATAAGGAAGAATTACTATGGTAATAATGATGCTTATTTGATGATAAGAAGGTGAATTATGAAAATTTTAGCAATTGAATCAAGTTGTGATGAGACCAGTGTCTCTATTATAGAAGATGGAGTAACTGAACTTTCAACTGTAGTGTTGTCACAAATGGATATGCATGCTAATTACGGTGGAGTTGTTCCAGAAATAGCTTCTCGTATGCATATAGAAAATATCACATTAGTTTTAGAAGAATGTTTGAATAAAGCTAATTTAACTATGAATGATATTGATGCAATAGGTGTAACATATGGTCCAGGACTAATTGGTTCATTACTAATAGGTGTTGAAGCTGCTAAAACATTGGCTTTTATTCACAATAAACCACTTATTCCAGTTCATCATATAGCAGGACATATATATGCTAATAATTTAGTAAAAAGGCTAGAATTCCCATTGATTGCTTTAGTAGTTAGTGGAGGACATACTGATATAGTTTTAATGGAAAAAGATTATTCATTTAAAAAAATAGGTGGCACTTTAGATGATGCAATTGGTGAGTGTTATGATAAAGTAGCTAGAGTGATTGGGTTACCATATCCAGGTGGTCCAAATGTTGATAGATTAGCTCATGAAGGATTTGACACCTATGATTTACCAATACCTATGAATGATAATAGTTATTCGTTTAGTTTTAGCGGAATTAAGAGCGCTGTTATAAATTTAAATCATAATGAAATACAAAGAGGCAATGAAATTAGAATAGCAGACTTAGCTTGTTCTTTTCAAAATAGAGTAATTGAAATATTAACTAAAAAAACTATGAAAGCATTGAAAGAATATAATGTTAATAATTTAATAATTGCAGGTGGGGTTGCTGCTAATAAAGGTTTGAGAGAAAAATTAGAAATACTGTGTAAAGAAAATAATATTAATTTCATTGAGCCTGTTATTAAATATTGTACTGATAATGCTGCAATGATAGGTTCAGCTGCATATTATGCTTATAATAAAGGATTAAAAGCAGATACAAGTTTAAAAGCAGTTGCTATAGTTGAATTAAAATAAAAGACTTACAATTATTTTATAAGTCTTTTTTCTATGTATAAAATCAAATAATAAAGAATGATTACAATGATACATAATAAAAATATACCAGTCATTACTAAATTTAAATTAAACACTTGTGAACCATAAATTATTAAGTAACCAATTCCTTCTTTTGACACTAATAATTCACCCATTATAACACCTACTAGGGTCATACTCAAGTTTATTTTTAATGTACTTATTATATTTGAAAAGTTAATAGGTAATATTAATTTAAAAAATATTTGATATCTATTGGCTTTAAATGATTTAAAAAGTTTAATTTTATTTTTATCAGTTTCATTGAAACAATGATATATATTCATAATTGTTATTATAGTAGATATAAGCAATGCCATAACAATGATAGAACTTACTTTAGCACCTACTACAATAATAATTAAAGGTCCTAAGGCTACTTTAGGCAAACTATTTAAAATAGTTAAATAAGGATCTAATATTTTCGCAAGTGTTTTATTCAACCATAGGAAAGATGCGAATATAAGTCCTATAATAACACTTAAAACAAAACTAATTATTATTTCATATAAAGTAATACCAATATGGTTAAATAAATTATTACTTTGATATAAAGATATAATAGTGTTACATATATTTTTGGGACTAGAAAATATAAAGGTATTTATTATTTCTTTATCAGCTAGAATTTGCCAAATAAATATAAATAAAATAAATATAAAAATTTGTGATATTTTAATAAAGATCTTTTGTTTTTTATTCTTTTTAATATATTTTATATGTTCTCCACTATACATAGATATCAATCTCTTTCCATATTTTTTCATAATAAATTGGAAACATTTTATCTTTTCTATTATTTATTGGATTAGATTTGTTTTCTAATTTTATTTCAAATACTTTTTTTATATAAGATGGTCTATTTGATAAAATAATTACTTCATCTGCTAATGAAATAGCTTCAGCTAAATCATGTGTTACCATTATAACAGTTTTATTTTCTTTTTTAATTATATTATAAACATCATCAGATACTTTTAATCTAGTTTGATAATCTAAAGCTGAGAATGGTTCATCTAGAAGTAATAAATCTGGTTTTGTTGCTAAAGTTCTAATTAGAGCTACTCTTTGAACTCAATATACACACTAAAGAAAAATGCAATAATCACAAGGAATTATAACCATTAAAGGTATGTAAAGGCATATCTTTTTTTGATTTTAAAAAAGAAAGGGAGAGTGATATATGAATTATGCAATATTTAGAAGTGAGCCGATATACACATTATCGGATTTAGCACAAGTAGGTTCTCATAATCAAAGAGAGAAAAAATCTTATAAGTCTAATCCTGATATAAAAATAGAACTATCTTGTAATAATATTGAATTAGTACCATTAAGTGAAAAGTATGTAAAAGGCTTTTATGGTAAAACACTAGAATATCGAAAAGAACACGATGAAAGAATGAAAACAGAAAGAACTGAAAGAAAAAAGACTTTTAACCAAATGCTTAACAAATCAAAAAATGTAGTAGCAGATGAATTACTATTTACAGCCACAAATGAATTTTTTAAAGATATGAGTGAAAATGATATAAAACTATGGGCTGATACTTGTATGGAATTTGTTTATCAAGATTTAGGTTATACAAAAGATCAAGTTTTACATTCGTCAATTCATTTAGATGAAAAAACTCCTCATATTCATTGTGTAGTGATTCCATTAATTAAAAAACTAGATAAAAGGACTAATACTGAAAGATACACTATTTCAAAGAAACAATATATTAAAGATAAACTTCATATAAGCGAATTACAAGACAAATACCATAAAAGACTAACTGATAAAGGTTTTGACTTAGAAAGAGGTATTAAAAATAGTGATAACGTTAATATCAATATTAAAGAATATAAGAAAATTACTAGAAAGCTGAATCATACCTTAAATATTAGAAATGATAAATTAAATGAAACTATGACTGATTTAGAAAACAAAATGAAATCAAATAAAGAAACTATTTTTGATAAGGAGTTTGTTAAAGTTAAAAAGGATACTTTTGACAGTATGAACAAAGTTATTAATGAAACAAAAAAAGTTATGGAAGTACAACCAAAATTACAACAAATATTTAAAGAGGTAGATAGTTATACAGAAAGTTATCAGAGTTTACAAAAACAGAATACTAATATTCAAAAGGAAATAAAATATCTAAAAAACAAGAATAATGAATTGCAAGAGGAAAATAATAATCTAAAATCTTATATTAAAGCTATTTTAGAGGCAATAAAACACTTTTTTAGGGAATTACTACAAATTGGTAACGAACCTACAAAAGAAGCTACAACAAGCGAAATAAAGGACTATTATGATAATCAAGATTTTGATATGAATGATGTTATTAAAATAGCAAAAGCAACTACAAAGGAAGATGAATTATTTGATTATGTAGAAGCACCAAGTTATTTGAAAATTAGCAAAAAAACTTATAAAGATAAAGATGATTATGAGATAAATTTGTAGTAAGCAAATATTAAGGAAAGTATAAAAACAGATATTTTTTTATGATTTTATACATCTACTAAATTCTAATTTATAACTTACATGAACTAATATAATCGGATTTATATATAATAACATCGTGAACTTTTATTAAAAGTTTTAATATATATCTACCTTATTATTCGGTATATTTATAGTGGTTAAGAAAAAGGCTCTTATTACTAAATCGTGCCAGTCGACATTAATCGTTATTGTTTGCAAAACTTTAAATACTATGATAAAATAATTATGGATTACTTATAAAAATTGAGAGAGGAGTGACATTATTAAATTTATAAAAGGTTTAGCAATAACATTTGTCTTAAGTATTATTTGTATGCAATCAGGTGTTTCTGCTTGGACTTATACAGTATATAGCCATGCTTTAAAGGCATTAAAGGGTGAAACTGTACAAGCTGAAATGTATAAAAACACATATGATAACCAAATCTTAGAAATTGGTAACGTATATAAAAATAGAGATATTGATTTTAAACTTTCGCACAGAACAAGCAATGATGACAGTTGGATTAATTCTACTTGGCAATATGTTGATATTACATCATCATATCCAAAGGTTCTTCAAATTCATGGTGGATTATTTTCGGGACATCAATATATTGCTACATTTGCTGGAAATAAAAAATTAGCAATGCGAACAGTTGGGATACATATTGGAGTTACTGGACAATATGGAACTTGGTGGTTATCAGAAACTGAATATAATCAATATAAAGGTTTATAATAGTCTTTTAAAGTAGTAAAATTAAGAGAGTAAGAAGTTGTTAGAGTAGTATGAAGTATAAAATAATTTTATAAGTAATCATCACTTTATTTTGGGAGGATAAAATATGAAAAAAATATTTTTAATCATAATATTATTATTAACAGCAGTATTGGTTATAGATAGTATTACATATTTAAATAACTATAATAATTCAGTTCAAATGTCTGAAAAATTTCGACAAGAAGGACACGAGATAGAAATCCCATCACATATGGATGTATTTACTAAACAAAATGATTATTTTAGAAATGGCATTTCTGTAATAATTCAATTTTTATATCCATTATTATTAATTATTATTGGTTGTGTAGCATTTCATAAAAAAATACATAGTGGTTTTTTTAAAAATATCATTGTTAGAGAAAATTTTAAAAAATATATTAATATGGAAATTTTAAAATCGTGGAAAGCATCTTTATTAATTCCATTATTTGTAGTTATTACCTTTCTTTTTTCTTGCATTATTACTCAATTTAACTTTGATTTGAATAGTCATAATTCCTCTGGAATGATTTTAAATGTTGCAAATGAAAGAAGTATTGCTTCTGAAACAATAAAAATAATATTGATGACAATTAATTTATTTATTGTTTCAATCGCTTGTATTAATGTTGGATTACTTTTCTCAAAGAAAAATAAAAATTTTATAGTATCTTCAGTCATTTCATATTTAGTAATTATTGTGTATCAAATTGCAGCTGCTATAATTGTGGGACCAATTTTATCTAATATATTTAATAGTGATTTTTTTGCTAATG
This sequence comes from uncultured Muribaculaceae bacterium, assembly GCA_964401535.1. Lineage (GTDB taxonomy): Bacteria > Bacillota_I > Bacilli_A > RF39 > UBA660 > CAYNYX01. The sequence continues at coordinate 6,379 of CAYNYX010000019.1, forward strand.
GTTTGACATTGTTCAATTTTTGGCATTATGATTCGGGTGTAACAGCTATAAATATGTTCATTTATGCAATTCTTTTGTTAATAATTACATCTTATATTTTAAAGAGGACATATGAGAATAAGGAGAATGTGGTTATTAATGCAGAAAAATAAATATATATTTTCAATGGTATCTACGATAATTTCCAATAAATTTCTTCAAATATTTTCTGTAATTTCGTTATTAGTATTTGGATATTTTTGCTCTACTTTAGATACAAAAAGTGGATATTTTGAAGCATTTTCAATGGCATTAACATATCAACAATTTATAACTTTGTGTTTTTTACCAATGATTATTTTATCAAATATTTTAATAATAAATTTTTTTGAAAAAAGTAGCATGACTATTATAAGATTTGAAAATAAGAAAAAGTATTTAAGGGAATTACTGAAGAGTGTTTCTTTTTGTAATACACTTGTATTTGTAGTTATTATTATAGTTCTTTTAACATTTTTTAACTTTTTCTCTAATGGCGATTTAACTATTAAATATATCGAGTCATTTAAAACCACTAATATAGTATACACAATTTATATTGTTATTAAATTATATATATTATCAATTATAACTTCTATTGTTTTTACTTTATTGTTTAAATTATTTAATAAAATATCCGCTTTGATAATTTCAATGGGAATGGCATCATCACTGTTTATTTGTCAATGGTTAGATTATGAAATAGTTAATAAAATTTATGAAATACCAGTTTATATTGGAATTTATTTTTTAGACATAATTGAATATGCTACATTTTCTCTCAATGTATCAGCATTTTTAGTTATGATAACCTGTTTTGCGTTAATCATATTTGTGTTGTTTAATACAACAATAAAATTTATGAAAGCGGTTGGAGATTAATGAAATATATATTGTTTGGAGATTTCGATGTTTTAAAAAAACAAAAAAAGATTATTATCGCATATACTTTAAGTCTTATAATCTTTTGTTTATTTACATTAGAAATGAGCAAAGAGGTGATAATAAACAATATTAATTTAAAATCATTAGGTATGATTTTAAATAATGATTTTTTAGACATATTAATGTATTTTTTAAATTTTTCATTTTATATATTTGTAATTGTGCTATTATTTTTATCTGACATAAGAAAAGGTGGACAAAATATATTTTCACGTCTTAGTAAACGAGTATACTTTGTTTATAAATTAATATCGATATCTATAATTGTTTTAGCTAGTAAATTTATATATCATTTAATTACAAGTCTTATTTGTAAATTAAGTTTAAATCTTAATATGCTACTTGTTGATTTTAATTATACTATCCTTATTGGATTATTAATTATAATAGCCATCATATTTAGTAGTGTTAAATTTAATGTATTGTATATGCTATTGCTAATTTATGTTATACTTGCTTTTATTGATATAAATCTGTTATCATCAATTAATGTACCATTATTTATATTAGTATTAATTAATATGATATTGATAATAATTTGTATTTATATGAGTAAATTTTTATTTTTTATTTATGAAAGGAATGATTAAAATGAAAATAATATTGAATAATATTCGTAAAGATTTTGATAACAATGTTATATTAAAAGATATAAATTTAGAATTAGAATCTGGAAAAATATATGGTTTTGTTGGTAGAAATGGCAGTGGTAAAAGTGTATTGTTAAAAATGATGTGTGGTTTTTATAAGCCAACATCCGGAGAAATAGTGATAGACGGAATAAATATTGTAAAGGATAATTCTTTCTTGCCAGATACTAGGGTATTAATTGAAAAACCAACATTTCTACCAGATCAAAGTGGATTTGAAAATCTTAAACTTTTAGCAGCAATTCAAGGAAAAATTAATAGTGAAAAGATAAATGAAGTTTTAGATAGTGTTAATTTATCAAAAGAAGATCGACATAAAAAATTTCATAAATATTCATTAGGAATGAAGCAGAAATTAGGTATAGCTCAAGTGTTGATGGAAGAACCTAGAATTATGATATTTGATGAGCCATTTAATGGTATTGAAGAAGATACGGTAAAAAAATTAAGAAATATCTTAATAGAAGAAAAAAATAAAGATAAAATAATAATTATAGCAACCCACATAAAAGAAGATATAAATTCTTTAGTTGATATTTTGTATAAATTTGATAATAATACTGTAGAACTTCAAAACATCTCATAGAAATAAGCATTAAAAATAAAACATATCAAAATACCTGAAGTCGAAAAAATTTTCATAACTAACTCTTATACCGAGTTAGTAACACACTACCTAGTTGGACAAGCCAACTAGGATATTGTGCCAAAGGAGAGCCTTTGGAAACCCTTTAAGCAACTAATATTACATTGTGAAAATTTGTAATATTAGTTGCCTTTTTATTTGTCTTACGACTTCATAAAAAACAAAAAAGGCTACCACTTTCATCAGCATAGCTGACAAAACGTGATAGCTTTTTTATGATAATAACCTAATTGCTAATCTTACGAAAAGCAAAAAGGTTATTTTTTCTTATTGTATTTTTCTGCTAATAATTTAGCAGTATCTCTTTTAGCAGTGTATATTGCTACATAAGTAAATAATTCATATACAATCATTACAATAAAGAACCCTATTATAATGTATGGATTATTTGTTATATTTTCTTTCCAATATTCAGCACCTTGAATAATTAAATATATTAATCCGAAGAATACCGTTGATAGAGTAGTTGTATCATCAAAGGTTCTTTGTATAACTCTTGATTCTTCCATATCTGGATTTAATCCTCTTGCACTCCATTTGTTGATTACTAATAATACTAAAACCATCAATAGTGGTGTGATAACCCAATATAGTCTATAACCATAATCATTTTTAAGTATTAAAACTAATATCAAACTTACTACTATAAAAACATTTAATAAAACAATTGCAATATTTCTTATCAAATTTTTATTTTTTTGCATTTCTATTTCTCTCCTTTACTTTTAAACTTTGAATTAAACTAACAATTTCATTAGAAGTATTTATTTGATACTCTGTATCTTCTATTGTATGTAGCAGTAAATCTTTTTCTGATTCAGATATGTTTTTCTTATTTAAGTTTTCTTTACACGAATTAACTAATTGAGTTGAATTAACGATACTACCTAATACATTAATTTCAGCATCATTTAACTGATCTAAATTCATTTTATCATAGTAATCTTTAATGAATGGATTAAGTGGACTAACTTCCATTCCTAAACCTATCATATACATTAAATCATTATAGTTTAAATCTATGTATTTACTAATTTTTCGGAGTGTTTTAGGATTAGGTATCTCTCTTTCGCCACTTTCGATTTTAGATAATTCTGCATTACTTATATTTGCAATTTTTGCTAATTGCCTTTGAGAAATACCTGATTGCTCTCTAGCACTTGCTATTATTTTCCCAATGTTCTCTTTTTCTTGCATAACAACACCTCATGTACTAATAATAGCATATATGTTAATTAAAATCAACACTATTTTATAAAATGTTAATAAAAGTGTTGACAAGATAGTAATTATTATGTTATATTTGTATTGTTAACTTAAATTAACATTAAAACCGATATGTTAATTTTAAAAAGAGAGGAGGAAATCAATGAGTGAAGAAACATCTTTATGAGATACCTGATGAGATTTGGAAAGATAAGAGAATTAGACCAGAGGGAAAATTAGTATATGCTTATATCTATACCAAAGGCTATAATCGAATTATCACAGATCTAAATGTTGGGGAATTACAACAAGTAGTAAAAATAAATAATATTGGACTTAAAAAAAATCTTGAAAGATTAGAACAACTTAAACTTCTAATCTATAAAGAATACGATACAGGAATGTATACAATCAATCTACTAGGCTGTTAGATAACTCCTAGTAGTAAGGTACAATAAGATTGGAGGCTTATGTTAGTACCTATTCTAGTAATAGAATGAATCTAATTTGAAATAAGACATAATTCAAAGAACGAAGTAAAAGAATTAGGGGTTTTATAAAAATACTATGTGTTATTTCAAATTTACCACAATCCCAAGAAACAGGATTTAAAATAAAGTTTCAAGAGTTATATTGCCTTTTTTAGAGTCGTGGCTTGTAGATGATACAAGTTTTTTTGTCGTAAAAATTTTAAAGAAAGGAGAATGTGAATGAGAGAATTAACGTATGTTGATATTTTAAAAAATAAAGTTGATACCATATCACAATATCATATTTTAGATTATTTAAAGAAAAACCTTGAAATAAGCGAATTTAAAATCTATCTAATAGATGATGATAATATCAAAGTTGTTGATAAAAATGATGATAGTCTTATATTTACTTTTGATAAATCAACAAAAGAAGTGAGCCACTACGAACAATTATTAGAACTTGAAATTGAAATAGGAATATAGATTATGGGTTGTATTATACTAGATGATTCCATAGTAAAAAGTAAAAAGATAAATTCTACAGAAAAACTTGTATTTGGGGTTATTTCATCACTTGCGAATAATAAAGGTTATTGTTATGCAAGTAATGAATATATTGCTAAAAAAGTGAGCCTGTCTAAAAGGTCAATAACAAAAGCTATAGGCGATTTAAAGAAAGCAAACTATATTAGAGTTGAAACTGATGACTATCAAAGAAAAATCTATCTAACACACAACGTATAGCAATATACTTCTATACCCTATGGAAGAATAATGCTATACCCCATAGCACGATACTTCTACCATAATATATAAGAATAATAAATAAGTATAATATATAAATATTTTAATTATATTTAAATTTATTTTAAGCATTTAAATATATAAAAAAATTAAATGAAAGGAATTGGTAAATGAATTATGATGATATAAATTATAACGAAGTCTTAATATCTGGAATAATAAATGTTATTACTGATACTAATACTAAATATATTAAGTTTGGATTAACTACTAATAAATACACTTTAAATGAAGATAAAAAAGTCTATGTTAGTTTAAATATTTCAAGAGAATTATTTAATACTTATCAAGACTTTTTTATTAAAGGTAATAAAGTATTTGTTAAAGGTTATCTAAATTCTTATATTGATAAATTTAAAAAGATACAAAGTTTCATCACAACAACGGATATATCTTATAATCCAAACGATATAACAAAGGGAAGAAAATCGCCTCATATTAGATATGATCCTGATGGGGTGATGGTATGGAATGGTAAAAGATGT
>CAYNYX010000019.1:11615-12189 GCA_964401535.1 uncultured Muribaculaceae bacterium
TGTGAGGCTACTCCACAAACAGAAGAAAAAAGAAAAGAAATGGAAACCCTATTAAGTAAATTTAAATAAAAGTCATCTTCTAAAATAAGTGATTTTATAAAGAAATATAAAAAATGCAATAGAATATAATTAAATATAGTGCTTCAACCAAAGAACAATAATAATAGTAGAAAAATAAGTAATATAAATATTGAATATATAATAGGAAAAGGAGTGATGATGGTATGAAAACTATAAAAAACAAATTAGAAATGGTATCTAATGAACTTAAAAAGAATAAAAATATGTGTAGCCGACTATAAGGGGGTAATATTATAAATATCACTTATAATGTAATTGATGAGTATAACACCGATATAAATACTGCTGATTTAATAAGAATTATAAATTATAAATTATATAATTTAATAATGTTGCTAGAAAGTAATTCTTTAGAATCGTGAAACTAAAAAATATGTGGTATAATTATATCGGTTATAAAACCCTAATTAAAAGTGATTATTGCCTTAATAATGGAGGTAATAATTATGTATGAAATGGAGAGTGTTGATAGTAGTAGAAAAGTTTTAAGAGT
>CAYNYX010000020.1:0-10684 GCA_964401535.1 uncultured Muribaculaceae bacterium
TAATCTTGTTACACTATATAAATACTCGTTATCCTTTCCACATACAATCATCTGGTACTGCTACTACAATAATAGTTACTGCTAGAGTTAATCCATATAATATATTTCCTATTAAATATGGATAATTTGTTACTGATTCAATTATATCTTTAATTACAAAATTATTTTTTATTACAAAAATAGAAAACAAATATGATATAAATACTAAACCTGCTCCTATATATCCTATTTTACTAATAAAACGAGCTAAATCTTGTAATCTTTTTTTTAAAGGACTAATAGATGGTTCTACAAGTAAAGATTCCGCTAATTTTCCATATACTGTTTTAATTCCTACACTTGTAACTAACATACTAGCTTGCCCATCACAAATAATACTTCCCCTATATAATTTATTTTCTTCCTTTAATTCATAATCAAACATAATTTTACTTATTTCTTTTGATTCACCATTTAATGATGACTCATTAACACTGACTTTTCCTTTTATTATATAGCCATCTGCTGGTACCTTATCTCCTGATTCTAATAAAACCACATCATTTACTACTATATCATCTATATTTATTTCAATTATTTCATTATTTCTTTTTACTTTGCTTTTTATTTTAGAAGCTTCCTCTTGTAATTTATCAAAAGCTTTTTCGCTACCATATTCTGATATTGTTGATACTAGGGATGCTAAAAAGATAGCAATAACAATTCCTACTGTTTCATAAAAATCAAAATTTTTAATTAAAAAAATAGTTTTGATTGCTAAAGCTATTATTAATATTCTAATTATAGGATCACCTAATGAAATCAATAGTTGTTTCATAAAACTATTTCTTTTACTGCCAGATATACTATTATTACCAAATTTATTTCTATTATCTATTACTTCTTTATCTGTTAAGCCATCTATCTTTTTCATTATTATTCCTCCTAAATAAAATTATGAATGATTTATTTATTTAGAATAAACGTTAATCGACAAAAAATATATTGATTTTCTATTTGAATGTCAGTTGTAATAAAAATCGATATTTAAAAAGCTTGTATATTTATTAAATCTATATAATATATACATATCTTTAAAAATGTAATATAATTATATTAGTATAGGGGCTATATAAATTTAATAATCATTTGAAAGTGAGTGATCTTAATGGATATGGATAGAGAGAGATTTTCAAAAATAATTTTAATTGGTGCAATTTTTGTTTTATTGTCTGAAATAATCGCAAGAGTTTTTGATCTACCAGCAATAGCTTTATGTTACTCACATCCTGGTTCATTAAGTACATCAATATCAATGTTACCTATAATTTTTGGTATTATTATAGGTTTTGCTTTAACATCTGAATATTCAATATTTAAAAAATTTGTATTAGTTATAATCATTTTAGGTATTTATGCTATTGTACACCATGGAATTTTTTAGTAAATCCTATACTTAAAAAGATTAAAAATATTTATCTAATACTTCTTTTATATATGACTTATATTCTACTTCAGTACTTTCTTCTGCTTCTAATAAACAAAGCGGTGGAAAAAGTAGACACCACCAATTATCACCTAGTCCATCACCTAATGTTATTAATAATGATTCATAATAGCCTTCATCATATTTAACACCTTTATATTCTTTTTTAGGAAAATAATTATAGCCATAATTAACATTATAATTTTTATTATAATTATTTAATTTTAATACATTATTAACATCTTTTTTTACTAAATTTACACTATTTATTACTTTTTCTCTAGCCATTTCTATAGTTTTAACATCTTTTAATTCATTATTTAATAATAATTGAACACTTGATTTTACTTTTCCTTTTATATTTTGATCATATTCATTGTTACTATGAGCAACAATTCTAATTCTAATTGCTTCATCAGGTATCTTTATATCATTATTCACAATATAATTAGACATAGTATAATAAAATAATAAAATTAATCCTACCAATATTATAGTTTTCCACATATAAAAATCGTCTCCTATTAAATAGTGGACGATTTTTTAATTTTTTATTCATTTATGATATGATTCATTATTACTTATTCTATATGATCTATATATTTGTTCTAATAAAATAACTCTAAATAATTGATGTGGAAATGTTAATTTAGAAAAAGATATCAATTCATTAACTTTACTTTTTATTTCTTCATCTAACCCATCACTACCACCAATAATAAAAGTAATATTGCTGTTATTTATAAATATATTCTCTAAATTTTTGGAAAATGAAATTGAATCATATTCTTTTCCTTCAATTGCTAAAGCTATATTATAATCTTTCTCTTTTAAATGAGATAATATGAGTTCTTTTTCTTTACTAATATTACTATCTGGTAATTCAATTATATCTAATTTAGTATATTTTGATAATCTTTTTGTATATTCATCGATTGCATCTTTATAAAACTTTTCTTTTATTTTACCTATACATATTATTTTTATCATACTTCTATCAATTCAGTTCTTTCTCTTTGTTTTGATATGATTATATTTATATTATCTCTACCTAAATCATCTAGAGTTTTAACTAAAGTATTTTTAGCTAATTCTTCTGTATTTACTTCTTCACTTAAATGTATCAATATAATATTGTGTGTAGATTCACCTATAAATGTTTTTAAATATCCACAACAATCCTTATTAGATAAATGTCCTGTATCACTCAATATTCTTTGTTTCAAATGATATGGTCTATTACTTTTCATAAGCATTTCAATATCATGATTACTTTCTATAATATACATATTCTTATTATTAAGCTTTTTATGATTTTTAACATTAATATATCCTGTATCAGTTATGAAAGCTAAAGAATTCATATCATCACTAAATATATATCCATTTGAATCACTAACATCATGTGAAGTTTTAATTATTTCAATATTTAAATCATTTAACTTAAAATCATTTGTAATGAACTCATAATTAGGAAGTTTTATCTTCATTTCATTATACATTTTTTCTGTTAAAAATACTTTAGGATTATATTTTTTTATAAATACTTTTAAACCACCAATATGATCAACATGAATATGAGTTATAAATATGTAATCTATTTTTTTTATATTTAATTCATTTAATTTTTCTTCAACATATGCACATGTAGTACCTAAATCTATTAATATTTTATTTTCATTTGTTTCTAAGTAAGTAGAATTTCCCTTAGAACCTGTTGCTAAAACAGAAACTCTCATTATCTTAACACATTATATGGATTTATTCTATCTCCATATGATCCTTTGTGAACTTCGAAATGTAGATGTGGTCCTGTCGATTTTCCTGTACTACCTATATAACCAATAATTTGACCACGAGTAACTGTCATACCAGATTTGACATTAGAAGCAAATTTTTGCATATGAGCATATAACGTATAATAACCATTATTATGATTAATAACAATATAATTACCAAATCCATTAGGACCCATAGATGACTTTATAATATATATCGTACCATTATTGGATGCATATATATTGGCTCCATAACCTAATCCTGTTATATCCAGTCCACCATGGAAAGCACGACCACCATATACAGGATCTGTTCTCCATCCAAATAAACTTGATATTCTATAACCACTATCTGTAGGCCATAACCAACTATATAAACTACCTACATTAGGTATAATTTTATCGCCTTTTTCTACTATTTCGGAAACAGCTGGTCTTAATTCTACTTTACTAACATTTCTAGCATCAACCATTACTCCATTAATTATCTTAATGTTTTGTGTAACACGTTCCATACCATTTTCGCCTTTTTGCTTAATTTCATTATCACCTTTAAATTTATTTGAATTATATTCTTCTAAAACAGTATAAGTTTTGACTAAATCTGATACAACATATTTTTCAACAACAATTTTTATTTGTGGATTTAATTCCACAATAGATACTAATTGTCCTGCATATAATAAATTATCAGAATTAGAAAATTTAGGATTCGATAGCAAAAATTCTTCTTCACTTATTTCATTTTTAAAAGAAATCGAAGAAATAGTATCTCCTTCTTTTACAGTATAAGTTGATTGAACCTTTTTATCGCTATATAAAAAATAATTTGATAATTCTTCTGCATCACTATAAATTTTTTGATTAACGGGAATAGAAATATACTTAAATGTAATATTACCATCAACATAAACATTATCTAATCTTGTTCCTGTAGTTAAAATTTCATCTTGTGTATCTTCTTTATAACTTAAATATTCTTTCTCGCCTATAAAAGTCATCATGACTTTTTCAACTGCATCATTAAAAATTTCAGGATTTAAAACATAAATAGTTTTTATGTCTTCACCATTTACTATTTTGTATTCATAACCTTTTATTGTAAATTCTTCTTTTTCGTTAATAATATTATATATTTCTTCTACACTCATTGTATTTTCTTCATATGTCAAAATTTTTTGAATATTTATACTAGAAGGGACTAAAACTTTAGAAACACCATATTTTTCTTTTATAGTTACACCCATAGTATCTATATAATTTACTAATTCTTCTTTACTTTTTACTGTACCAATATATTCTTCTTTTAAATAAACTTTATAATATATATTTGGTTCTATTGTTTTATTTTTACCAAAACCAGCTGAAAAAGAAATAATAGCAACTAATATTATTACTATAACTGGTAAAATCTTTTTCATCGATTATGCACCACTTTCCATATTATGTTTATCCACATTTACAAAAGTATTTTTATCTCTTTTATAAATCAAATCAATTGTTCCTGTATAACCACTACGATTTTTTCCTATAATAAATTCACTCTTACTTGTGCAATCATCAATTGCTGCTTGTTTATTATAATAATCTTCACGATATAAGAAAGCAACTATATCGGCATCTTGTTCTATAGAACCAGATTCTCTTAAATCACTAAGTAATGGTCTTTTATCTTCTCTACCTTCAACACTTCTTGATAATTGTGCTAAAGCTATAACTGGTATTTCTAGTTCCATAGCCATACCCTTAAGAGCTCTAGATATTTCTGATACTTCTTGTTGTCTTTGACCCGAATATCTATTTGAACCACTAATTAATTGCAAATAATCGATTATAACAACATCTAATCCATCTGCTGATGCAGCTAAACGACGACATTTTGCTCTTAAATCACTAATTGTCATACCCATCGTATCATCCATATATATTTTAGCTTCACCTAATCTACTAATTGCTTCATTAACTTTTTTCCAATCATTATTTTCTAATCTACCTGTTTTTAATTTGTTTCCATCTATTTGTCCAACTGATGAAATCATTCTATTTGCTAATTGTTCAGCACTCATTTCCATGTTAAATAAAGCAACTGTTTTTTTAGCATTAACTGCCATATTAATTGCTAAATTAAGTGCAAATGCAGTTTTACCCATCGCTGGTCTTGCTGCAACAATAGTTAATTCATTAGGTTGTAAACCACTAGTAAGTCTATCATAATCATAAAAACCAGTTGGTATTCCTGTTACTTCATTTTTAGATTTTGATAGTTTTTCTAAATTTGCTTGTGTTTTATATAAAACTTCACTTATTTTCTTAAACTCTGTTCCTTTTCTTGTACGAACAACATTTAAAATTGTCTTTTCAGCACAATCTAATGTCTCTGATAAATCATTAGAACTATCATATCCTAAAGAAACAATATTAGTTCCTTCTATTATAAGTCTTCTTAAAATTGCTTTTTCGACAACTATTTTTATATATTCATCTACATTAGAAGCTGTTGGTACAGAATTTATTATTTCTGTTATATATTCAACATCTCCTACTTGTTTTAATAAATTTTTATCATTAAGTTCAGACGTAACTGTAGTTAAATCTATAGCCCTACCTTTTTCAAATACTGATTTTATTGTTTCAAATAATTTAACATGTTTATCCAAGTAAAAGAGATCAGCATCTAATTCTTCTAAACACTTTTGTAATGCATATTTTGATAAGAACATTGATCCTAATATTGATTGTTCTGCTTCTATATTATGTGGCATTACTTTTTCTTTCATATTATCACTCCTTTACTACGGTTACTTTTAATTTTGCTATTACTTGTTTATGTAGTTCTATATTAACTACATGAGTTCCTAGAGAACTAATATCATTTTCTAATTTTATTTTTTTCTTATCTATTTCAATATTTTTATTTTTTAATTCACTAATCAATTGTTTTGTACTAACACTACCAAATACCTTATCTTGTTTTCCCGTTTTTACTTTTATTTTTAATTCCAATTTTTCTAATTGTTCTTTTAATTTTTTACTTTCTTCTAATTTTTTTAACTCTTCTTTTGCTTTCATTTCATTTTCATCATTTAATCTTTTAATACCTGTTACAGTATACATAACTGCATAACCATTTTTAATCAAAAAATTTGTTCCATAACCATCTTTTACTTCTTTTATTTCACCTTTTTTACCTTGTCCTTTTAAATCTTTAATAAAAATTACTTTCATTATTTACCTCCTAATATTTCAAGCAATTTTTGTTTTGCTTCTTCTTTTGTTATAGATGGTAACTGTGTAGCAGCATTTGTTTTATGACCTCCACCATTTAATTTAGAAACAATAGCTTCTACATCAATACTACCAACAGAACGAGCACTTATTCCTATTATATTATCATCTATATTGCCGATTGTAAAGGTTGCTTCTATACCTTCAAATTGCAATAATTCTTCTGAAATAGTTGCTAAATACTTTTTATCATATATGTTTTCATCTAATAAAGCTATCATCATATTATCATTATAAACAAAACTTCTTTTAATGAAATATTGTTTTTTTACGTATTCATCTCTATTTTCTTTTAATAATTCTTGTTTCAATACAGTATCAGCACCTTGTTCTAACAAGTAGGCAGCTGCATGAAAAGCCTCTGATGATATTTTTACAGAAAAACCATTTGTATCAATTTCCATTCCTGCTAATAACATTGTATAAATAAGTGAATCTAATTTTATATTTAATTTTTTTACGTAATTTATTACTAATTCAGCAGTACTTGAAGCAGTACTATTTATTATTTCATATATAGTATTAATATTACTACTACCTTTTATATGATGATCAATTACAATTACATCTTTTATTTTATTTATTAATAAACTGTTTTCTACTATTTCTGGTTTATTTGTATCAACAATTAATAGTAAATCAAATTCATATTTATCAAGATCTTTTTCAACAATAAAACAATCTTTATTTTCTAATTTAAATAAACTTTTTTTAATTGAACTATCTAATTCATTATCATTTAAATAAATTTTATTTTCTATTGATAAATGATTTAAAATATTATTAAATACTAAAGCACTAGAAAAGCCATCTAAATCTGGATTTTTATGTGTCATAATTAAAATATTACTATGTTTTCTTAAGATTCTAGTTAATTCTTCATATTGATTCATATCTTCACTTCCACAATAATATTTTACCATAAAATATGTATAATGTATATGAAGAAAAGTTCTATAAATTATTTATTATATTATTATTTTATTTTATTTAACAAAAAAACTGGATCTAATCCAGTTCTATTTTCCTAAATAATTTTTTACAATAATTATTACTTTATTTGTTTCTTCAACTAATTTATCATAATTATTATTTACAAAATTTATATCAGTTTCTTTACTTTTTAATTCATGTTCATATGCTATTTCATATAATGTCTCAAATCCCAAATATCTAGAATCACTTTTAATAGAATGTGCCACAATAGCATAATTAGGCATATCTCCACTTGTTTTAAATCGACTTAAATTCTCAAGCTTTTCAAATATTCCTTCATAAAAGTCACCTAATGTTTCATCATACATTTGCATATCACCAAATAATTCTAAACTTTTACTTACATTTATACCATTAGAAGTTAAAAACTCAACATTTTTATATAGTGTTCCTTGCATATGTTATTTCTCCTTATCCAAATTCTTTTTAAGTACTCTGTTTAATTCATCTATTACAATTGGTTTAGATAAATAATCATTAAATCCTGCCTTTAAATACTCTTCTTTTTTGCCTACCATCGCATCTGCTGTTAACATAATAGTTGGAATATTATAATTAGGAATTTTTTTCAATTCTTGCAATGTTTCTATTCCATCCATATTTGGCATCATTTGATCCAATAGAATTAAGTCATACTTTTTTCCTGATTTAATTAAATCAATACACTCTTGTCCGCTATCTACAGTTTCTATTTCTATACCTGAATCTTTTAATAAACGACTTGCTACCTTTTGATCTAATTTATTATCATCAACAATCAATATTTTTTTGTCTTTTGTTTTATAGACTAATGATTTTTTCTTTGTAACTGTTTCTTCTTTTACTTCCCCTACTAAAATTTCATTATTACATCTTTGAATTATTTGTAATTCAAATTTTATTCCTTTATCATTTATACTTTCTATAGAAAGACTACCTTTTAATAAATCAATTAATTTTTTTACAACTGAAAATGCTACATCATTATTATCATTAAATGCATTTTCAACGTCTTTAGGATCTATACCTATATTATCATCTTCTATATTTATAATTAAATTTACATCAGATTTTCTTTTATCCATTTCGACATTTACTATTATTGTTCCTTTTTTTGTATTGTTTATAGATGTTTCTAATAAATTTAATAATATTTGTCTTACTTTTCCAGCATCTCCATATAAGCTTGCGGGAATTTCTTTTGATATATTTAATGCGAATTTAACATTTTTTTTATCAACATTTTGTTTAGCAATATTTATAACATCTTTAAATAATTTCACTACATCATATTCTTTTTCATTTAGTTCTAAAATGCCTGATTCTACTTTTGATATATCTAACATTCCATCTATTACTTCTAAGATATTATTACTTGCACTATTTATATTTTCAACATCTTCCTTCACTTCTTCAGTTAATTCTGTGTTTAATACTGATTCAGATAATCCAAGAATTGCATTCATTGATGATCTAATTTCATGAGATATAGTTGATAAAAAATTAGTTTTTGATTTATTTGCTAATTCTGCTGATTTTAAAGCATTTTGTAACATAATATTTTGATTTCTCATATATTCAGCATTAGCAGTTACATCTTTTGTTAATATTGTAACAATTCTACATCCTTTTTGAAATGATAAAAATGCAGTACTTTCTAACCATGTTTTATTATCTTTCAATTTATATCTTACTGATATTGGTTCTAATGTTTTACTTTCAAATTGTTTATTAAAGTTGTCTATTGAAAATAGACTCTTAAATTCTTGAATATTGGCATCATATATATAATTATCTAACATTTCATCAATTATTTCTGTATATTTACCAATCTTATTCTCTCCTAATATATTGATTTCTTTCAAATTTGTTTTAGATACAGTTTCTGTTTCTAAATTCAAATCCATTTCTATATCATAAGATATTGCAGTTATTTGATTCAATTGTTTTTCTCTTACTTTTATATCACTTGCTTGTGATACTAATAAATGTTGTCTATCGTGTTCTGTTGTAACATCAGATACTAATATAACATTATATTGCAATTTCTTTTCTTTGTAAGGATATATTTTTACTTTTATCCATCTTTCATATTGATATGCTAAATCTTGATATAATATCATTTGACTTACAAATTCTTTTTCTTTATCCCATGATCTTAATTCATTTTGTAAAACTGGTAAGCCAAGAATTTTGTTTAATACCATGTCACCATCAGTTGTATTTATACCTAAAACTTCTTCTATATTTTTTGATACATAAGTTACTTTCTTAGTTTTTGTATCATATAAGAAATAAATTGTATCACCATTTTTAGTTAAAGAATTAAATAATCTATCTCGATGTTTTAATTCCTTATTTTTACTTATATTTCTAACATAGTTTATAATCAAACCTAGTGATATTAGTACAAATAATATAGCTATCCCTATTAAAAATTTATTTGAACTTGATCCTGATATAATAGAATTATAATCAAAATATGTTACGAAAAAATAAATTCCTATTATTGATAATATAAATATAACAATAATTAATACTTCTTTAAATTGTTTTGACATACTAATACACCTTCCTATCTTAATCAAATTATAACACATAATTGTGATTCTATCTACTTTCTTTATGTGAACTTTACAAATTTTTATTTCTTAATTTTTGCGCTAAATCTTTTATTTTGTTAAATCTATGATGCAAACCTGATTTAGTTATACTATTTCCTGTTTCTAACGTTATTATTTCACTTAATTCTTGCAATGAACTATCTGGATATTTTTTTCTATATTCAATAACTAATTTTTCTTTATCATCTAATAAATCTATTACATCATTTTCTTCTAATAATTCTATATCTTTTATCATATCATTTGATGCGTTAATTATTTTATCAACATTCGCTTGTTCGCAATTATTTAATCTATTTGTCATATTTTTATGATCTCTATATATTCTTATATCTTCATAATAAAATAAGGAATTTGTAGCATTAATTATTCTTAAAAAATCACCTATTTTTTCTGCTTCTTTTATATATATCATATATTTATTATCTTTCTTTATAACTTTACTATTTAAATAAAATTCATTTAATAAATCATTTATAAATAAAGCATATTTTTCTTTTTTAACTGTAAATTCTAAATGATATCTAGATTTTTTAGGATCATTTATACTCCCACAC
>CAYNYX010000020.1:10694-11539 GCA_964401535.1 uncultured Muribaculaceae bacterium
TTCGTTTAAGATTTTGATCAGCTATTATATAAGGCGCTGGAATAGTTAGTATTTTACCATTAAATTCTATACCTAAATTATTTAGAATTGTTAAAACTTTCTTATTTATTGATATTATGTAAATATAATTTTTTTTATAATTATATCCTTTTCTCACTGTTATTAAAGGAGTAACATTATATAATTCTTTTATAAAAGTAAAACAACAACGAGCAACACTAGCATTTTCTGTTGTTAATCTTATCATATTATCATTTATTTCTTCATTGTGAATAATAGCTGATAATTCAGTTATTTTTTCAACTTCATCTACTTTTAATTTACTTACTTCGTTTTTTACTGTACTAGTAAATGACATATAATTCACTCCCATCTTTTTATATTGTTTTAATCAATTGTTTTGCTTTTTTTCTATGTAATACCTTATAAATATTGAAACTTAGCTCTAAAGCATCATGTCTTAGTAATCCTGAACTTATGTCAATAAAATCATCGTGAATTATTTCATTAACAATAGAACTTGTTTCTTCTTCATCAAATATAACTGGATCTTTTCTTTCTTTTGTTTCATATTTTTTAGCAATTTCTTTATCAATAATTCCACTATTAAATATACCAATATCAATTTTTCTATTTCCTAAATATTTATTCAATAATTTTATATGGTCACTTGTTTTAAAATTATCTGTTTCTCCAGGTTGTGTAACTATATTACAGACGTACATAATAGGCACATCTAAACTATCTATAGTCTCTTTTATGTCATCACACAATAAATTTGGAATAATACTTGTAAATAAACTTCCCATACTAAATATTATTAAATCAGCTTCCTTAATAGCTTG
>CAYNYX010000021.1:0-10866 GCA_964401535.1 uncultured Muribaculaceae bacterium
TGTTCTGATACTACATATCTTGACCAATTTACAGTTGAACCTGATGCTGTATAAAGTGCTCTTGAACCTGTACATGTTTCACATGATGTACATGTTGATGAACATGTTGTACAAGTTGATGCATATGTATTTGATGTGTATGTTGAATTTGACCAAGTTGACCAACCAGTACATGTACTACTTATGCAATAATCTGCATATGATATAGGCCACCATCCAGTACATGTTGCAGCAGGAGTTGAATAATTCCAACTAGTACAGCCAGAACCTAAACAACCTGATGTAGTGCAACCAGATGCTACACATCCATATCCAGCACAATTAAGTCCAGACGACCAGCTAGTACATGGGCCTTGTACATTGTATCTAGAACATGTAGATAAAGGGGTCGTATAATAAGCTTTGCAAGAATAACTTGCACATGCACCTGGAACTGATATCCAAGATATACATTTTCCATTTGTAGTATATCTATTACATGCTGATGATGCAGAATATCTTGCACATGCAGAACTACCACAATATGTAGAATAACCTGTTGAATAACAAGTTGATGTAGCTATACTGCTATATCTAGCACATGCTGATGATACTGTTGATTTAGTACAACCTGATGTAGTACATCCAGAACCTTTACATCCTGATGTAGTACATCCAGAACCACCACAATTACTGATAATACCTGGATTATTATATCCAACACAAGAAGCATATGTTGAATAATGCCATTGTGCGCAAGCAGATCCTAAACATGATGAGTATGTATTTGTTATATAGTAATAATTATATGGATAACATGTATAATTGCTACATCCACAAGCATAATTTGAACAATTGCAATCATAATTATATGATTCTGAATCTGTCGTATAATTTGCCTTACAAGAACCAGATGCACTTGTTGCATATGATGTTGATATTACTCCTGTTGTGGCAGTTGGAGATGCTATAGTACTAGCATTTGTGCTTGTTAATGTGTTTTTAGTATGAGTTGATGTAATTGAACTTAAATCTGTACTAGAACCACTATAACATGTTCCATTAGTATTAGCTGAAACTGTATATTTAGTATATGTTGTTGAACCATTAGCTAAAGCATAATATACATTACTACCACTTGTTGACATTGTCCAAAAGTTTGTATTTGATGTATTTGCCAAAGAAGAATTCAATTCATCTACTCTTATTAATCTTACATAAGCTCCTGCTTCTGAATCATAAACAATACCTGTTTTTTCAACATCAGTTAAAATTGTTGGTTTACTATTCAACCATGTTGTATTTAAATAATTTTTTATTGTAGAATTTGACCAAGTATTATTTGAACCAAATGCACTTGTTGTAACATTTGATTTAGTAATTAGCGTAATGCTATCACCATTATCTTTAGCTACTAAGAATTCTACACCACCATATGTTACAGTAGAACCTATGGTATATGTTTTTCTTTCAACACCTGTATATTTAGCATTAACAACTATTGTTTTACTTATATTAGCACTTAATCCATTATCTTTTGTTATAGTACATTTTACTACTTTTGTACCAACTCCTAAAGTACTAGTATTTGTAATTGATACATTACCATTTGATGTATCTATACAACTTAATGAATAACCAGCTGAACCATTACTTGAATAATTGAAATATGTATCTAATATATTATTACTATCTCCTTCAGTTATAGTTGCTGAACCAGCTTCTTTTAATGTAATAGTTGGTGCTTTAATATCTATATATAATCTTTGAGAACTACTCCATTCACCAATATTTCCAACATTATCTATAGCTCTAAAATATATATAATAACCATCATAATCAGTATTAAATGATTTTGAAGTATTCTTTCCATTATCTATACCTACTGTTTCAGTTGTAGGTGGTGTTGCCACTGATGTCAAATAATATTCATATTTAGCAATTCCACTAGTTGTATCTGTAGCTATAGTACTCATTGAAATAGTTCTATTTGTTGCATAATCATTACTTCCACCTGTAATTACAGGAGTAGATGGAGCAATAGTATCTAATTTTACTACATAAGTTGCATTAGCAGAACATGTCCCTGCTGTATTACAAGCTTTTATATAATAAGTAGTACTTGTTGTATCTGTATTAATAATTATATTGCCTGTATCAGTCATATTATTTGAATCAATTCCATAATAATATGTTATTCCGCTTATTGATGTTGATCCACTTGATACTAAATTAAAGTTATTAGTATGCCAATTATTACTTAAAATAGCATCACTAGAAGTAATAGTTGGTTTTTCTGGCACTTTTTTATCCAATTTTACAATATAACTACTTGTTTCGCTACATATACCTGCATTAGTACAAGATTTTACATAGTATATAGTATTTTCAGTTTCATCTGTTATTTCTACCTTAGAATCTTCTGTTATTACACTATCAACACTTGACCAATATTTATAAACTATACCACTACTACTAGTTGCACCACTAAATTCTAATCTAAAATCAGTTGAATGCCAACTAGCATTTGCTACATGATCATTTGCATTTATAATAGGTTTTTCTGGTGTTTTAGTATCTACTTTAGTTATTTCAAATTCATAACCATTTGATATATTACCAACATTATCTTTAGCAAAAGCATAATAAATTCCATTGCTATTTATTACATAATCTTCTGTTATTATTTCACTATTTTCTATATTAATCCATTCACAAGTATTACTATCATTTGTATTTGTTATACAATAATTTTCAACACCTGATAAATTATCTGTTAAAATTAAATTTATGTCATCCTTTATATCCCAAACAGTATTTATATTATTTACTGTTATCTCTGGTTTTGTATAATCTATGTAACCAATTAATACTGAGTTAGAAAGCGTTGTTGTTCCATCACTACTACTAGCTATTACAGTATAATTATAGTTACTTATGGTTATATCTGTACTTGAACCTTCTAATATAGTCCAATCTATTATTGTATTTAAATCATTATCAATAATTTTATATTTATTAGTCATAGTAGAATCATAAGTCATAGTTACTATTTTTTCTAAACTATAATTTTCAGTATTGTAACTAATAGTTGGTCTATTGAAACTATTTAATTTAACAGTTCTACTATCAACAACTGTATCATCTTCATTTCCTGAATTATTTATTATTCTAACTTCTACTTTATATGTTTCATTTTGAGTTAATCCATTAAATGTTTTAGTTGATATTCTATTTAATCCGCTTCCTCTTAAACTATTGCCTTTAACCCAATCAATTATTACATTACCACTATTATCTAATAATCTATATTGATGGGTTTTTATTACACTATCCGGTTCTGAAAAACTTACTATTATTGTCATACTAGATGTTGTTTTTTCTATTGCTATATTATTTATTATAGGAGCAGTTTGATCTAAACTACTACAATCACCTTTAACTATACTTAAATTTTCAGTTGTTCCGTTTGCACAATATGATCCATCTGATACATTAATTACTTCTATTATTTTATTAGAATTTTTCTTTAATTTACCAATTGATAATTGTTCATTATTTAAGCTCAATTGACTGATATCAACTTCACCAATATCAGTAGATTGATTAGAAATTTCTTTATATCTATATGCATCATATAAAGAAAATACACTAACTTTAAATGCACCTTCTTTAGCATTATCCATTATTTTTAAAATAGTTGGCACTGCTATAGTGGCAATTATTCCTAATATTAATATGGTTGCTAATAATTCTATAAGTGTAAAACCCCATTTTTGTTTACTTTTTTTCATATCACATAAAAATTTTTATTATTTCTATTCTAATAAATTATGACGAATGTTGCTGAAATATCTAAAAATTTTCACTCCTTCCTATTTTATTACTTATAGTATATATTATTTCGACATATTTTGCAACCAATTTATTATATAAAAAACAAATTATATTTTTTTATAATTTGTTTTTATATTATCTTCTTAAATTTCTTACTGCACGCATCATTCTTAATTTATGAAGAGTTATCTTTTCAATTTCTTTAACACTTTTTTTATTTATTTTTAACATATCACTTAATTCATCATAAGTTCTCACAATATTATTTTTTAATCCATATCTTTTAATAATTACTTCTTTTTCAATATCTGATAAATCACCACATTCAATAATACTATTTAATTCATCTAAAATGGCTTTATTTAATACTATTTCTTCAATATTATCATTTGATTCAATAAAATCTCCAAAATTAACATCATTTTTTTCACCATATGTTTCATCTAAACTCATAATATTTTGTTGATTTATAATTGCATTAACTCTATCTACTTCTGATAAAGGAAGATTAAATTCTTTTGCTAATAATTTATTACTAGGTTGATATCCATAATTATTACTATAATTATTTATGTATATACGAAATTTACTTACTAAATTATTAATATAGTATGGTATTCTTATACTTGTACTTGCTTCAGCAACAGTTCTTATAATAGCTTGTCTTATCCACCAAATACCATAAGTTGAAAATCTACAACCTTCATTTACATCATATTTATCAACAGCTTTTATTAAACCAATATTACCTTCTTGAATTAAATCTAGAAATGGTATACCTTTTCCTATATATCTTTTAGCAACACTAACAACTAATCTTAAATTACTATTTATAAATTTTTCTTTAGCCTTAGGATTAATTTTAAATTGTTCTGCTAATGTTTTTTCTTCTTCTTTAGTTAATAAAGGATAAGAATTTATTTCTTTTAAATACATTTTAATACTATCATCAATATAAAAATTTTCATCAAAAGTATTTGTTTCAATATTTTCTTCTACAATATTAATATTTTTTTCTTCTAAATATTTTTTTACTAATTCTAATGTTTTAAAATCACTATCTACATGTTCAATTAGTTCATTTATACTTATTTCCTTATTATTCTTTATTATATTATTTATAAAGAACATTATATTTTTATCATGTATAATATCATCAATCTTTTTTGCATTCATTTAATATTCTCCAGTATTGGTATTTACTAAACATTTTACTTTTCTAGAACATTTTAATTTATGAAGTGCTTTAGATTCTATTTGTCTTATTCTTTCTCTTGTAACTCCAAACATTTGACCAACTTCTTCTAAAGTATATTCTCTACCATTCATTAAACCAAAACGTAATTTAAGTACTCTTTTTTCTCTTTCAGTTAAAGAATCATTTATTATTTTCATTAATTCACTATTTTGAATACTATCAATTACTGTTTGTTCAATAGGAATTTCTTTTGAAGGCACAAAATCCTTAAGTATAGAATCATCCTCTTCTCCAACTGGTGTATCTAGACTTGTTGCTTCTTCACTTGCACATAATATTTCTTTTATTTTAGAAACAGAAACACCTAAAGCAAGTGCTAATTCTTCTTCATTAGGTTCTCTACTTAATTTTTGTTCTAATTCTTTTTTAATACGAGCCATTTTATTAATTGTATCAACCATATGAACAGGTATTCTAATTGTTCTTGATTGATCAGCTATAGCTCTTGTTATAGCTTGTCTAATCCACCATGTAGCATATGTACTAAATTTAAATCCCTTTTCTATATCAAATCTTTCAACCGCTTTTATCAAACCAAAATTACCTTCTTGAATTAAATCTGGAAATTGCAAACCTCTTCCTAGATATTTTTTCGCAACAATAACAACTAATCTTAAATTACTATTTATAAATTTTTCTTTAGCTTCAGGACTTGTTTTAGCCTGCATTGCTACTGTTCTTTCTTCTTGTAATGATAAAAGTGGATATAAAGCTATATCATTTAAATAATTTTTAACTGCATCTTCATGAAAAAAACCAAGAGATTCATTTACTACTTCTTCTTCCTCTACTTCTTCAATAACTTCTATTCCTTTTGCTTCTAAATATTTTTTAATTATCTCTAATTTCTCAATATCTCCGTTAACCATTGTTAATAAATCACTTATTTGAACTTCTTCTTTATTATTAACAATATTATTTAATTTTCCTATTATTTTTGGATTACGGATTAATTCTTCTAATATATCCATTTAAACCTACCCCCTCATTTGCCACATATTATATTATAAAAATTAAAAAAATGCAAATTATATTTTGCATCTACTTCCATATGTATCAATTAGTCTATCATTTTTATAAATATTTAATATTTCACAGTTATTACTACAACCACTACATTCTCTTGTTTTTATTTTAAAATCAATATCTTTTATATTTAGAATATAATCTTTTTTATTTTTTTTAGATAGTATCGCTATACCAAAAGCCCCCATTAAATGGCTATTATTATCTACTATTATTTTATTTTCTAATATTTCTTCAAAATATTTTAAAACTCCTTTATTTTTACTAACTCCACCTTGAAAAACAATCGGTGATTCTATTTTTTTACCTTTACCAACATTATTTAAATAATTTAAAACAATACTTTTACATAACCCTGATATAATATCTTCTTTACTATAACCTAATCCTGCTTTATGAATTAAATCAGATTCAGCAAATACAGTACAACGAGCAGCAATTTTAACCGGATTTTTACTTTTTAAAGCATAAGAACCAAATTCTTTTACATCAATACCTAATCTTTTAGCTTGACTCGATAGAAAAGAACCTGTTCCTGCTGCACATAATGTATTCATCGCATAATCAGTAACTACACCATTTTCTAATAAAATTATTTTAGAATCTTGACCACCTATTTCTAATATCGTTCTAACATCAGGATATAACGTTTTAGTTCCAACCGCATGTGCTGTTATTTCATTTTTAACAATTGATGCATCTAACATTAAACCCACTATTTTTCTCGCACTTCCAGTTGTACCTATTCCCTTAATTTTATAATTTTCAGGTAATTTATTATATAAAATATTAACTAGTTTTTGACTAGATTTAATAGGATCTCCTTCGGTCATTATATATTCAGATACTATTATATTATTATCTTCATCTATAATAACTCCTTTAGTAGAAATAGAACCTATATCTATACCCATATAACTATTCATTATTATTCCTCATTTCTATCATATCAATTAAAGCTTCTATTCTAGTTACTAAACCTACTTCACTAGTATTTGAATCCATTGTTAAAAAGATAATAGGAACTTTATAATCTTTACATATTTTATTTATAATAGTCATTGCTCCTATTTCAGGAGTACAAAATGAAGCTTTAATATGAATTATTCCATCATATTTATTTTCACATAAATATTTTGTTCTTATTACATTATCAGCTCCATCTGCTCCTAAGGTGTATTTTATATAATTACTTACTTTTTTTAGATTTTTCTTTATATATTTACCTTTCTCAAATAATAAATAATGAACATTAGTAAATCTTTTTATTGAAACATTATGACGTGCTAATAAATATTCTAAATTATAATTAGAAAATGGTTCCATAATAGTATATAATTCTCCTATTATACCTATTTTTATTATTTTATTTGGTTTTTTAATTTTAATATTTTTAAACATTTTTAAATATTTCTTATATGTTTTTTTTAAATGAAAATAATTTTTAATATTTTTAAATTCATCTAACATTTTATTATTTAAATTAATAAATTCATTTTTATTTATTTCAAAACCTATATTTTCTCTTATATAATTATCTATTATATCCATATATTTAACCATCTTAATAGTTATAAATAAGTAATATATAGTTTTAATAATACTTATTTCTTTATCAATTGTTTTTAAATCTTTATATATTTTTTTGATATTATTTTTACCACATGATACAAAACTAATAAACTTAAATTTATATCCTAAATCTTTTAATATTTTTTCTTGTAATTCACTATAATATCCATATTTACATCCACCACCAGCTTGTATTAAAATATCACTTTCATATTCTAAAGATTCAATTAGTGATCCTATTGTATATTTAAAAGGAGTGCAAACAAATTCTGGTGAATATTTATTACCTAATTCAATCGTTTTATTAGTTATTTTAGGTGTTTTAATTATTTCACAATTAGTAATATTTTTAAAAAAATAAGTGGCAGGAATATAATAAGAACCCATATGAGGAAAAGATATCTTAGTCATTTTTATCACCTAATATATCAATAAAACTCTCTATTCTAGTTTCTATACCACTAAATGAATCTAAATCATCAATAACTAAATTTAAATAAGGTAAATCAATTTTTCTCATTACAAGTTCATTTACTATACTATCAGGTCCACAAGGGAAAGATGAAAGAAATATAATACCATCTATTTTATCTTCACATAATTTAATTGAACCAATTATTTCTTTATTATATTTCCAATATAAACTATGAGATAATTCTTTTGCTTTTTTTAACACTTTTTTAGAATCAAATAAATCACTATATATAATATCAATATCTTTATCAATCATTTCTATTATTCTTTTCCCTATTAAATTATCATAAGTATTATAAGGATGTGAAACAATTAATATTTTTTTATTAGAACTATTTAATTTACTAATATTCTCTAAAACCATTATTTTTCTTAAACTTATTTCTTTTAATTTAGAATTTATATATGCTCTTTTTACTTCTTTTTTACTAAAACCCAATCTTATTCCTAAATCAATTAAACTCTTTCTTTCAGTTTCTTTTGATTCATAATCAATATTATAAGTAATTATTTTATCTTTAAATATATTAGATGAAATATCATAAAAACTTAAAAAATTAGTACATGTTTGATTCTTATATCCATAATTATCAATCCTAGGTACTAAAACATAATCGACTTTATTAATCAAATAATCAATATGTCCCATATATATTTTAAATGATAAACAAGTCTCATCATTTAATAAAGAAGAACCTTTTTTTAATATTTTTTTATTAGTTAAAGGACTAATAACTATATCAACATTTAAATATTTAAAAAAAGAAATCCAAAGATTATTAAAATAATAGTAAGTCATAGCGCGAGGAATCCCTATTTTCATTTAATCACCTAAATAATAATATGTTTAAATAAAATAATTATGTAAAAAATAATAAATGGAGGTGAATTATGATTAAATGTGGTGTTCTAAGTTGTAAACATAATGATGACTGTAAATGTTGTTTAAAACAAATAGAAGTATGTTCTTGTAATGGTTGTAAATGCTGTAAAGAGAACACAATGTGCAATAGTTATGACAAAAAATGATTTTTTTATTCTTTTTATATATTAAATATTCAAAAAGTGTGATATATTATATATATAATAAGAGAGGGATTGTAAATGAATGATAGTTTGAATATAACGGAAGAACAAGAAAAAGAAAGGATAAGAAATAAAGCCATTTTAAAAGGAAAAGTAACTTTAATAATATTTATTTTTATATTATTAGTAGTTGCGGGCATTGTATTTATCATCATTAAAATAGCAACTTCTCCTAAAAAAGAACCTGAAAAACCAAAAATTGTATTAGGAGAAGTTACAGCTTATAGAAAAGTAAATGACTCAATAAATTTTATTGATAAAAATAGTAATACTGTTTATACATATAAATGCATGCATTCAAATTGTAATGAAGCTAAAGTTAATTATAATGGATTTGAAGATTTAAAAGACATTAAAACTATGTTAATAGAAGATGATTCAAAATATGTATTATATAATTATAAAAAAGGTATTATTGTTTCTAGCTATTATGAAAAAATAAATATTGTAAAAGAAAATGATAACACAAAATATTTTATTTATAAAAATTATGGTTTATATGGAATACTAAATCCAGATGGAACAGTAAAAATAGATCCACAATATCACATGTTATACTTAGATAATTATAATACTATTTCTAATTATGTATTATTTTCTAAAGAAGATGGTAAAAAAGGTATTATCGATTATACAAATAATAGTATCATTATTCCTAATTTATATGATGATATATTATTATATGATAATTATTTTGTAGGTAAAATTAATAATGAATCCTATTTACTAAATTATAATAATAAACAAATATATAATAATTCATATGATAGTTTATATATATTTGATAAATGTGTAGTTACAATTAAAAATAACGAATTATTTATAAAAGACTACTCTGAAACTAATTTACACGAAGAACCAATTAAAACATATCTTAACTCACCAGATGATAATTTAATAAGTATTGATAATAGTATAATTCGCTTAGTAATTTATAAATATGTAGAAGGTAGTACAACAGATAAAGAAGCAATAGAATATGAATTTAATACTAATAATAGTATTTTAACAAAAAAATAAGTTCGAAATGAACTTTTTTTTAAAACTTTTTTGACATTAAATCAACTATTGTGATATAATAATGTAATTTTATGAGGAGTGAATTTTAATGTACATAAAAGAATTAACAAATAAAGAATTCGATGAATTTATTAAATCATATCCAGTATCTTCCATATATCAAACAAAGGAATATGCTCTTGTTATGAATAAACAAAATTATGATAGTTTATTTTTAGGTATGTTTGATAATGATGAAATAAAAGCAGCATCTTTAATTTTAATAGAAAAAGACAATGGTTTTAAATATGCTTATGCGCCTAGAGGTTTTTTAATAGATTATTCAAATTATGAATTATTAAAAACATTCACTAATCTTATTAAAAAATATTTAGGCAAATTAGATATTATTGCGATTAAAATATGTCCTAATATTATTAAATCTATTTCTAATAAAAATAATAAGAAAAAAGAAATAAATAAAAATTTTAATATTTGTTTTAATAACTTAATGAAATTAAATTATTATCATTTTGGTTACAATAACTATTTTGAAGCATATAAACCTAGATTTGAAGCTATTATAGATTTAAGAAAAACTAAAGAAGAATTATTTAATAATATTAAAAAAGAAT
>CAYNYX010000022.1:0-10586 GCA_964401535.1 uncultured Muribaculaceae bacterium
ACTAAATTAGTAAATAAAGGATCAGGTAATTTATTCGCAATCGTTTTATAAGGACTACATGTCCTTTTTATATTGTTATTTTAAATTAAATATGATATTCTTTAATAAAGTAGGTGTTTTATGAAAAAGATAATATTATTAGTTATTATATTAGGTATTGTAGTTGCAGGAATTTTATTTATTAAGCCTAAAAAGAAGAAAAAAAAGAAATATTAGAATTTATTGATAATTTAGATATTGAATTTGCTAGTGAAATAGAAATTAATGATTTAATTAAAAATAGTAATGTTAATATAATAAATGAAACAATAGATACAAGAAAATTAGGTAATAAAAAAATAGAAATTAAATACACTAATTTAGATAATAGAGAAGTAAGTAAATCTATAGATATAAATATAGTAGATAAAACAAATCCTGTTATAATGGCTAGTTCTACTAGAGAAATAGAAAAAGGTGATAAAACTAGCTTAACAAAAGGGATAGTTTGTGCTGATAATTATGATAGTAAAATTGAATGTACTGTAGAAGGGGACTATGATATTAATAAAATAGGTGAATATAGTTTAAAATATGTTGCTGTAGATGTTAATAATAATAAAACAGAAAAGGAATTTAAATTAGTAGTTAAAAATAAGATAACAAATTCCAGTTCATCAAACACAATATACATGAAAGATATAATTAAAAATTATAAAAATGATAATACCGAAATAGGTATTGATGTATCAAGATGGCAAGGTAATGATATAAATTTTAATAAAGTAAAAAATAGTGGTGTATCTTTTGTTATGCTAAGAATGGGATTACAAAATGGATATGGTGGAGATTATGAATTAGATAGATATTTCAAAATAAATATAGAAAAAGCTTTAAAAACTGGTTTAAAAGTAGGCGTATATTTCTATTCTTATGCCGATTCTAAAGAAGAAGCTATTAAACAAGCTAATTGGATAGTAGATAATATCAAAGAGTATAATATAACTCTTCCTATAGCATTTGATTGGGAAGATTGGAGTAATTATAATAAACTTGATCTTAATTTGATAGATTTTAATGAAATAGCATATACATTTATGGATACTATTGAAAGTAAAGGATACGAATCAATATTATATGGTAGTAAAAATTATTTAGAAAAGATTTGGAATCCGAAAGATTATAAAATTTGGTTAGCACATTATACTGATAAAACAACATATGATAAAGAATATATGATGTGGCAACTTACAAATTGTGGTAATGTTGATGGTATATATGGTTATGTCGATATTGATATAATGAATATAGAAAATAATGAAAATTAGTATATTTATAAAAAATTCTTTATTTTTAACCAAAAAAATGATAAAAAAACAGAAAAATAGTTAAAATTCGTTAAAATATATTGATTTTATTCTTTAAAAATGGTAACATTTAATTGTAAGCAAGATAGCTTATATAGAAATTAACAAATTGGAGGTAGAAAAAATGTCAAAGACAGATTTAGTTAGTTTTATCGCAGAAGAAGCTGGATTAACAAAAGTTGATGCCGGAAAAGCTTTAGATGCTATGATCGATGGAGTTACAAAAGGATTAAAGAAAGATAAGAAAGTTGCTTTAACAGGTTTCTGTACATTTGAAGCTAAGAAAAAAGAAGCTAAAATGGGACGTAATCCAAAAACTGGAGAAGCTGTTAAAATTCCTGCAAGAGTTGCAGTTACTATTAAAGCTGGTTCTAAATTAAAAGCAGCATTAAACTAAAAGGCTATTAGCCTTTTTATTTTGGCAAAATAAATAAAAATCTTTATTAACTGATATATTTATAGTATAATGATTATAGATATTAATGGAGGAATTATGTATTCTACAGCACTTAAATTATTAAAAAAAATAAATCAAAATGGGTTTAAATCATATATAATTGGTGGATTTCCTAGAGATATGTATTTAGGATTAAAAAGTATTGATATAGATATATGTACTAATGCTACTCCAATGCAATTAAAAGAAATATTTGCCAATTCAATGATTTCTAATGAACAATATGGATCTGTAACAATAATTATAAATAAAATTCATTTTGAAATAACAACATTTAGAAAAGAAATAGAATATACAAATAATCGTATTCCTTCTAAATTTTATTATATAGATTCTTTAGAAGAAGATTTAAAAAGAAGAGATTTTAAAATAAATACATTATGTATAGATGAAAATGGTAATTTAATTGATTTATTAAATGCTAAAGAAGATTTGGATAATAAAATAATATCTATAGTAGGGGAACAACAAGAAAAACTAAAACAAGATGCATTAAGAATATTAAGAGCTATTAGATTCGCAACGGTTTTAAATTTTAAATTAAATGATGATTTAAAAGAAGCGATTATAAAATATAGATATTTATTATTAAATCTATCTTATTTCAGAAAAAGACAAGAAATTGATAGAATTTTAACTAGTTCTAATAAAGAATATGGTTTAAAATTAATAGATGAATTAGGATTGGACAAATATTTAGAAATAAACACTCAAAATTTGGTATTAACTGATGATATATTGGGAATGTGGTCACAACTTAATTATCAAAAATATCCTTTTTCTAAAAATGAAAAACAAATAATAAGCAAAATAAATGAATTAAAAAATAAAGATGTATTAGATAAATATAATTTATATGTATATGGTCTTTATATTTCTAGTATAGTTGGTCAACTAAAAGGGATAAATAGAAGTGAAATAACAACATTGTATAATAATTTACCAATTTATAAATCAAAGGAAATTGCGGTTAATATAATGGATATATGTGATATATTAAAAGTTAAACCAAATAAACATGTGAAAGATATATATAATAATATAGAAAAACAAATAATTTACGGTAAAATAGAAAATAATTATAATGATATTAAAGAATATATCATTACTACATTATAAAAAGAGGTGATTTTATGTTGAATAAGGTAATAGAAAGTATGAAAAATAACTATGTTATTCCTAGTATTTTAATTACGTCATATAAAAAGATTAAATTAACAGAACAAGAAGTAATATTTATTATATATTTAATAAATATGAAGAATTTAGAGTTTAATCCTCAAAAATTAGCAAAAGATTTAGATATGGATATAAATGATTTATTAAAAATAATAGGAGATCTTAATAATAAAGATTTATTAAATATAGATCATATTGTAGAGAATAAAGTTCATAGAGAAATCATTAATTTAGAATTATTATATAATAAATTAGGATTCATTATTGTAAATGATAATGTTAAAGAAACAAAAGATAAAAATTTATATGATTTATTTGAAAAAGAGTTTGGAAGAACTCTATCACCTATGGAATATGAAATAATAAATGCTTGGACAGATAATTATAGTAAAGAAATAATTATGGAAGCATTAAAAGAAGCTGTTTATAATAATGTTAGTAATTTAAGATATATTGATAAAATATTATCAGAATGGAATAAAAAAGGTATTAAAAATATCAAAGATATTGAAAATGATAAAAAAAATTATATAAATAATAAGAAAAACAAAAAAGAATTATTTGAATATGATTGGTTGAATAATAATGAATGATATTATTAATTATTTAGATGAATTATATCCAAATCCTAATTGTGAACTTAATTATAATAAAGATTATGAGTTATTAATAGCAGTTATGTTAAGTGCACAAACAACGGATAAAAAGGTTAATGATGTTACTAAAATATTGTTTAATAAATATAAAACAATTGATAGTTTAAATAATGCTTCTATTGATGATTTGATTAATATATTAAAACCATTAGGCAATCAAAATAAGAAAGCACATTATATTAAAAATATTGTAGATTTTGTTAAAGAAAACAAGATTGTAAATGATAGAGATAAGTTAGAAAGTATTAAAGGAATAGGTAGAAAAAGCGCTAATTTAGTTTTAGGAATATTATATAATACTCCCTATATGCCAGTTGATACTCATGTTAAAAGGGTATCAAGTAGACTTAATTTAGTAGATTCTAATGATATAAAAAAACAAGAGAAACAATTAGAAGATAAATTTAAAAATTATAATATTATTAGAATACATATGCAAATGGTTTTATTTGGTAGATATAAATGTAAATCTATTAAACCTTTATGTGAAGATTGTAAGTTAAAAAAAGTATGTAAAAAGAGTTCAAATTGAACTCTTTTATTCTGTATATGTAATTGTTCTATTTAATGTTGTTACTTCACCTTTATAAGTGATTGTATATTTCATTGTATAAGTACCAACAGTATTATTTGGTAATGATTCTAATATACTACCATTACTATCTGTAATAGCAACTATATAACTTGCTTGACTAGTTACATTAACACCATTATTAGTAACTCTAATTCCTTCATCCACATAAGATGTTCCTATTGTTTTAGTTACATTAGATTCACCAATTAAATTTATTGCTACTAAATCAGGTGTATAAGAACTATCTACTGTTATTGTAGCTCCATCACTAGCATTAGCTTTAAATATTGTATAAGAGCTTTTAACAACGAAATTATATGAACCAGAACCAGATACTGTATATGTATATGTTGTATTTGGTGTTGTATCAATAAGAGTTAATTCGTTATTTTCATCTTTTAAGTAAATATCATAAGTAATAGTTCCAATGTTCTTTTCATTATATGCTATTCTTTCATCTAATTTTGTTTGATATATTTTATCAGAATATAATGTTTTGAAATAAGTTGCTATATATTCTGCATTAATAGCATCAGGAATAGTTATTGGACTCCAAGTTAAAGTTATATTACTATTAACTGAAGTAGATACTAAATTAGTTACATTACTTAATTTTGCATATCTTGTCGAAACTTCGGTAGGTGCAGTTCCACTTTTAAATAATTCTGCAGTTTTCATGTTATCAGGTGTGAATTCACTAGCAACACAATCTCCGTAGCAATCTTTTTCTATTTGAACTGTTACTACACCTTTACTAGTTGGAAAACTTTTATCAGTTTTAGTTATCATTCCACCAGCAGCATATCGCCATGTTTTATTTCTAATACCACTTGTAGTGTTACAATACTTAGGATCAATTTTATCATATCCATACCACATTGCAATAGAGTTTTCGGCAGTAATTCCAACTAACCAGAAATCATTTACAGCGTTTGATGGTAATTTGTATTGATTTTTTACTTCTTTTGTAAAATTGGCAGTACCAGTTTTTGCTCCAACTCTTTCACCATTTATTGTTCCGAATCCATAAGATGAAGCATTAGTTTGTAACATACTATTAACTATATATGCAGTTTCTTCGCTCATTGCTCTTTTCTTTACAATTGATTGTGTATATTCTTCTGAAGTATCACGATATATTATTTTTGTGTATGAATATGGTTCTATATAGTATCCACCATTAGCAAATGCAGCATAAGCAACAGCCATTGTAAGTGGTGATTCACCATTATATCCACCTATAGAATGAGCTTCATGGATAGAACCATCTTCATATTCTGGTGATAAACCTAAATTGGTTACGAATGTACTGATATTCTTTTTAGTAACAGATTGAAATACTTTTAAGGCAGGAATATTTCTTGATTGTTTTAAGGCTTCTCTATAAGTTAAGAAACCATTATATTTCTTATCCATATTAAATATTTCAATGCCATTAGAATATCCATGAACATCATCTAATACTATTGATCCAGAACCAGCATTATTAAATTCTATTGCTGGGCCATAATCATATAGTGGTTTTGAAGTAGAACCTATTTGATTACTGATCATAGTTGCATAATTCCAAGAATTAGCTTTGTTTTTATTTCTTCCACCACCTATGGCAACAATAGCGCCAGTATTTACATCTGTAACTGCAATTCCTGCTTGAACAACATCATTTTCCCATTTATATGTTACTCCGTTAAACATGTCTTCTAAATATTTTTGTTTTGTACGATCCATAGTTGTATATATTAACATTGGTACTGAATAAGGATCAAGAAGTGTATCTTTTCTAACTTCTGCTACAACAGTGTCAATAAATGAACGGTATTCTTGTTCTGATTCATTTCCTACTAATAATTTGTCAATAGACAGGCTTTCTGCTATTTTTCTTTCTTCGGAAGTAATGTATCCATGTCTTTCCATTAAATATAAAACAGTTTGTCTTCTATCTTCAGCAGCCTCTGGATAATCATATGGGTTATATGCTGAAGGTGCTTGGAATAATCCTGCAATCATCGCTGCTTCTGCTAATGATATGTCTTTAGCATGTTTACCAAAATAATTTAGACAAGCTTGTTCTACGCCATAAGAACCTGCTCCTAAGTTATATGAGTTAACATATAATTCAATAATTTCTTCTTTTGTATAGTTTTTTTCAATTTCAAATATGGAAACATAAATATCTGTGAATTTTCTTTTTAATCCAGTTATACCAGTATCTGCCATATTATATAATTCTTTTGTCATATTGTTTTTAGCAAGTTGCATTGTTAATGTAGAAGCTCCACCGGCATCTCTACCAGCAACTTGACCTAATGTAGCTTTTAAAAATCTTGGCAAATCAAATCCATTATGTTGGAAGAATCTTGAATCTTCAGTAGCTACAATAGCATCAACAAGGACTTCTGGAAGATCATCATATGATACTTTATCTCTTATTTGTTCACCAATTCTAACTATTTCTTCACCATCTTTATCATAAAGAATAGTTGCTTCAGCGGAATAAAATTTTGATTCATCAAATTTAGGAGCATCTTTAACAACTGAACCTAAAAATATACCAACAGCAATGAATGCTAATATAGCACCTGCAAGAAATATGAATAAAATAATTTTTAATATAGTTTTTCCTTTTTTCTTTTTAGCTTTTGGAGTTTTAATTACTTTCTTTTTATTCTTTTTCAAACTAACACCTTCAATCTTTTCTACTAATATTTCTTCGTTTTTAGTTTCATTTATATTATTTATTGTAGAATTATCATCTTTAAAATAATTATCAACATTGCTTTCTAAAATGATTTCGTTTTTTCTTTCTTCTATAATAGCTTTTTTGCCTTCTTTTTTTCGTTTAATCATTTTTATTAAAATAGGTGTTGCTATTGCAAAACAATCAAATATAATAACAATAAGTATCGCATATAGGAATCCTAAAGCTAAAATACCAATTATTAAAGTTAATATACTTAATATTATTAAACAAGATTCATATCTATATTCTAATATTAATTTTTTTAGATTTTTTAAAAATATTTTCATTTTTCCTATTATTTTATTCATATTATATCTCCTTAAAATATAAATCATCGATTATTTTTAAATAATCAATATATGGGTTAATTCTATTTTTTAAAACAAAACCTTTTTCTTCTAAATAAAGTAAAGGAATTGTTTTTTTATTTGTTTTTAGAAATTCCATTAAATCTTTACCATCTAAATAATATACAATATTTAAAGTAGAAAAATAGATTATAAGAAATCCAATTCCACCATGATTCATAATCATATTTAAATGATCAATTTGATGCTTATGTATATTAATAAGTGGAAACCCATTTTTTTTAGTAGTTTCTTTAGCCTCAAAGTCAATATATTTACCCCTATAAATACCATTATAATCAGTAGTAGATGGAGTTTTATAGTAAGCTTCTACTATTTTAGCTTCATATCTTGATGGGTAATCAACTTTAACTACAGTAATAGGAGTAGGCTTTTTATAAATAATTGCTCTATTTGTTGATTTATAATATTCATTAGAGCTATTTATTAAGTATTCTAAATTCATACCTCTATTACCATAGGAAATAGTCTTATTTACTTTAATTATATTGTTAGGATATTTCATAATATCACCATTATAAGTATACTATATAATTATGAATTTTACCATAATAAATTAAAATAAATTTCTAGTTTTGTCGATTTTAAAGTAAAGCTAGTGATTATGTGTTAAATTAGTATTGAGGTGATACTATCAATAAACATCATGTTGAAGTAGAATTTGATTCAATGTTTGATGATATAAGATATATAAAAATGAACACCTATTTTATGAAAAGAAAATAGGTTTTTCTTTTTGGAAAAGTATGTTAATTAAAAAAAACTATTGCATAAAAACGTCACATTATGGTATTATTAGTATGTAAATATAAAAAAAGAATGAAAGGTGGCTATATTATGTATCAAGATAGAATAGTTCTAACTGAAAAAGATATATTAGAAAAAGAATTCAAATTTGATACTAGAGGTTATCGACCACAAGAAGTAGATAAATTTTTAGATATAATAATGCATGATTATTCAGAATTTAGAAGTTATATAAGAGAATTAGAAGCCGATAAAAAAGAATTAATAGAAGACAATATTAGATTAAAGCAAGAAGTTAGAAATTTGAAAACAAAAATAGATGTTATCAATGAAAATCCAAGTAGTGAAGGAAGCAATTCTGATTTACTTAGAAGATTATCAAATCTTGAAAAAATAATATATGGAAAAGAATAATATTTTGACAAATGCTATAAATTTATAGAGGAAAGTCCATGCTTGCACTATCTGAGATGATAGTAGTGATTGTGCATAGGGAAAAAATAACCTATGGTAGAGAAATCTAACGGCCACAACTAATCTAGACCAGATTAGAAGTGATAAAGTGCCACAGAAACGACTCCTTTAGGGATGAAGGAATGAAACGCGGTAAACCCCACAAGCAAGAAACCCAAATTTAGGTAGGGGAGCTTAACAAAAGGAATTGAACTTGAGTTAGGATCAGGAAACTGATAGATAAATATTTGTCGCCTAGAAATAGGAACAGAACATGGCTTATAAAATATTATTATTATTTGGAGGTGCAAATGAAAGAAATAGGAGAAAAACTTCGTGAAGCCCGTGAAAGTAT
The DNA here is from genome assembly GCA_964401535.1 of uncultured Muribaculaceae bacterium. Taxonomy (GTDB): domain Bacteria; phylum Bacillota_I; class Bacilli_A; order RF39; family UBA660; genus CAYNYX01. The sequence continues at coordinate 8,876 of CAYNYX010000022.1, forward strand.
GAATATCACCTTAGATGAAGTGGCTGAAGATTTGAAACTTAGACCTTCACAAATTGAAAGTATCGAAAATGGTGATATTGAATCATTTAAAGATATAACATATTTGAAATATTTTATTAGAGATTATGCAAAATATTTAGGATTAAACAAGGAAGAAATGGTTGATGAATTTAATGAATACTTATTTGACTATACTTCAAGAATATCATTGGATGATATAAAAAATGCTAAAAAAACTGATAAAAAAGAAGAAGTAGTTAAAATAAAATCACCATATACAATAGAACATAAAAGAAATTTTTTTAAATCAAATCTTTTTATTTATATGATTATTGCTATTCTATTAGCCTTTATAGGTTATTTTATTTATAGCTTAGTAAATACAGAAGATGGATTTAACGATAATAGTATCGTTAATAAATAGAGGTGGATAATGAATACAATAAAAAAAATAGATATTACAAGAATATTTTTAGCTTTTATAGTAGTTATATTATTGATATTTCCTATAGATACAGCAGGAATCGAAACAACTAAGTTATTTATCAATGAATCTATTGTTGTTGACATTAAATATTTAATTACAGGTGGTATCTTTTTATTAGCAGTAGCAACAAATTTTTTAGGTATTTATATTAAAAAAAGTAAACGTATAACTAATTGTAATCAAAAATTCACAGATGTTTCCAATAAAATTTTAATAAATTCAGTTTTAGTTGTATTAACATCACAGGGATTTATTCAACCTATAATTCCTGTTATTATCATAATAAGAGATTGTATAGTAGATGGGTTATTTCCAAATCAAAAAACCACTTTAACCGAAATTTTTAAATTAATTTGTGTAATGATTGGTATTACATTAACATTGTTCTATAATTTGCCTTTTGAATTATGGAATCTAAGAATAGCAGAGTTCTTACTTGTAGTAGCTATTGTGTTATCAATTATATCAGCATTTGAATATTATTATCAAAATAAGAAAGTAATAAAATAAAAGTTATTTACGTTTTTCAAACATTTGTTTGTAAAAAGTATTGACTTTTCTTTTTTTTTGAGATAAACTTAATTTGTAAGAGTTAGAGGAGGAATTTAAATGGTAAAAGCAACAACTGATAGAACATTAGATCAAGTATTACAAGATATAGAAAAACAATTTGGTAAAGGAGCTGTTATGAAATTAGGTGATAATGAACATAGAGAAATAGATGTTATTTCTAGTGGATCATTGTCTCTTGATATAGCTTTAGGTGTTGGTGGATACCCTAAGGGAAGAATTGTAGAAATATTTGGACCTGAATCAAGTGGTAAAACGACTTTTGCATTACATGCTATTGCGGAAGCTCAAAAAAAAGGTGGTAAAGTTGCATTTATTGATGCTGAACATTCTTTAGATCCAACTTATGCATCTAAATTAGGTGTAAATATAAACGATTTATTATTGTCACAACCGGATAATGGAGAACAGGCTCTAGAAATTTGTGAAGCATTAGTACGAAGTGGAGCAATTAGTGTTATTGTAATCGATTCAGTAGCTGCTTTAGTGCCACAAGCTGAAATTGAAGGCGAAATGGGTGATTCCCATGTTGGACTACAAGCTAGATTAATGAGTCAAGCTTTAAGAAAATTATCAGGCGTTATAAATAAAACAAACACTGTTGCAATTTTTATAAATCAATTAAGAGAAAAAGTTGGAGTTATGTTTGGAAAT
>CAYNYX010000023.1:0-6688 GCA_964401535.1 uncultured Muribaculaceae bacterium
ATATAGTAACGGGGCAAATTCTTCATCTGGGGGATATGGCACGAAAGGATACAGTACAACTATTGTATTTACTTTTACTGTAAACACACCACCAGTAGTTGCTGCATATGTATTTGATGTAGCCCCTGATATTACGCTACCATCTTTATACCATTGATATGTATATCCACTTGTACTTGTTCCTGATGTTACATTAGCTGTTAACATTCTATTAGTTGCATTTTGAACTCCTGTTATATTTACAACTGGAACTACTGTGTCTATTTTATTTACTATTAAAGATGCACTTGCTGAATAGTTTACACCATCATATGATCTGGCATATATCTCTGTTCCGGTTGTTGTTATTGTTAATTCTTTTGTTATACTATTTGCATTTGTCCAACTTCCATTATCTATCTTATAATAATTTGTAAATCCAGCTGGATATGTTATTGTAACTACCTTTGAAACAGCCCAATCAGGTGTATTAACCACTATTTCTGGTCTAGTCATTGCTAATGTTGTTCCCACTATTTTATCACTTATTCTTGATAATCCAGCATTATTAGTTACTCTTACTTTTATATCATATGAATTTGTTGTTAAATTATCATAAGTATACGTATTTGTCGCTTCATTTGAATTAACTTGCCATGTTGCTCCATTATCTTTACTAAATTCATATTTTTTAATTCCTGATATAGTATCTGTTCCACTAGCTTGTACACTTATACTTTTTGTTGTTGTTCCTGCAATAGTTGCATATACACTAGTTGGAGATGTTTTATCTAATTTCGCTACATAATTAACTTCATCACTACATCTACAAACTTCATTACAGGCTTTTACATAATATGTATCGCTTGCTGTTTCTCTAGCTATCAAAACACTTGATCCAGAAGCGGCAGCAGTTTCAGTTGAAACATATTCATAATGTATATTACTAATACTTGTAGAACCACTGAAATTTAAATTAAAATTACTTGTATGCCAATTACTACTTAAAATACTATCACTTGGTGTTATTGTTGGTACAGTTGGTATTAGTTTATCCAATTTAATTATATAAGTTGCATATCTATTTGATTCATATGTATTACTACATACATTAACTCCATTACATGCGATTACATAATATGTTGTTCCCAATGTATTTAATTCAGCTCTAAAACTATCAGCTTGGGTCATATTAGTTAAATCTAAACTTGTTCCATAGTAATATCTAATTCCACTTAATGATGATGACCCACTAAATGATAATGTAAAATCATTATCATGCCATGTATTACTATCTTTCATATCTGATGCAGTTATAGTAGGAATTTCAGGCACTCCTCTATCAACTTTACTTATTGTAAAATGAAAACTTTGAGATATATTACCTACATTATCTTTAGCAAAAGCATAATAATCGCCATTTACTAATATTGTTTTACTAATTGATGTATTTAGTGAATTAGCGATATTCGTCCATTCACATGTCTCACTGTTATCATTACTTGATATACAATAATTTTCTACTCCTGATAAATTATCAGTTAGATTTAGTGTTATATCATCACTAGTTGCCCAATTGCTACTTACTTCAGTTACTGTTACATCTGGCCCAGTGAAATCGATATATCCAATTAATGATGAACTATCAAAATTCATTATTCCATTTGAACTTCTTGCCAATACAGTATAATTATAATTATCTATTGTTATAGTTGTTTCCAAACTATCCGCTATTGTCCAATCAACTACTGTATTTAAATCGTTATCTATTATTTTATAGCTGTTTACTAATTCAGATGGTGTATCATAAGAAATTGTTACATCTTTGTTATAACTATATCTACTTGTATCATAACTTATAACTGGATTATTTATTTTATTTGTTTTTACTATTTCTTCTCTTGTTACTGTGTCATTAATATTTCCAGATGTATTTGTTATTCTTATTTCTACTTTATAAGTTGTATCTTGAGTCAAATTATCAAATTTTTTAGAAGTTATTCTTTTTAATCCACTACCAGTTAAACTATCACCTTTAACCCAATCTACTACTATATTTCCGCCATTATCAAATAATCTAAATTCATAACTTTTTATTAAACTATCTGGTTCTGAAAAAGAAACTATCACATTCACAGATCTAGTAGTAGTTTCCACAGCTACATTACTTATTTCTGGAGCCGTTTCATCTAAATTACTACAATCGCCATCTGTTATTTCTAAATCATCTCTTGTACCATTAGCGCAATAAACACCATCTGATACATTAATTACTTCCAATTTCTCCTCATCATTTCTTTCAACTTTACCGATTGAATATCTTTCATTAGTTAATTTTAAATCACTTATATCTAATCGTCCCATATCATCATAGTTTTGACTTGATTCTTCATATTTATAAGCATCATAAAGTGAAAAAACGCCTATCTTAAATGCTTCTTTTCTTGATTTACTTGTTATATTTAGTACAATTGGTACTGCTATTGTAGCTACTAAAGCCAAAATAACAACTGTTGCTAATAATTCTATTAATGTATAGCCATTATATGTATTTGCATTTTGTTTTATTCTACTTTTATTCATACTAATTTCCTTTCGTTTCAATAAAAATAACATTAAGTATTGTTACTATACTTAATGTTACCATAACTATTCTTTTTTTGCAATATTTATATATTTAATTTATTAGAATATCACCTATTATATCAGTTATTAATATAGTAGTATCATATATAAAATACAAAATATCTTTTACTTTATTATTCTTGCTATTTTTATTATCTATTTCTATAATAAAATAATCATTTTTATTTGTAGTTTTAACTAAAACATCATATCTTTTATATTTAAGTACAATATCTTTTACATCATCATTACTTATACCATATAAATATAAAGTATTTTTATTCAAATAAACACTATCTTTTATAAAATATCTCATATATTTTTTTATTTCTTCATAATTAGCAAGAATATAATCTATACCTTTTTTCTTATAAATTTTTCTTAATTTTTTTATATTTATTTTTTTAAATTTGATTCTTTTACTATTTTTAATTTTACCTTTTTTCTTTTTATATAAATTCAGTATATCTAATTCTATTATTTTTTCATTACTATTTAATTCATTTGATAAACTATCATCTACACCTATTGCTAAAACAGAACCACTAATTTTTTTAACTATTTTACTTAATTCTTTATTCATTTTGTCTCCTTTATAACATCATTTATGATATAACTTGTCATAAGTAATCCTGCAGTAGCTGGTACAAAAGAATTAGAAGCAATTACTTTATCAGTTTTAATAGGTTTTTCTTTACTACAAACAACCATAATTTTTTTACTTATTTTTTCATCTTTAACCATTTTTCTAATTATTTTAGCTATAGGATCATAACTTGTTTTTCTAATATCAACTATTTCTAATAAACTAGGATCTAATTTATTACCAGTACCCATACAAGATATCAATTTAATATTATTTTTTAAGCATTTTCTTATTAATTCTTTTTTAACATCTATAGTATCACATGCATCAACTATATAATCAGGTTTTAAACTAATTAATTGATCTATATTATTTAAATCTATTTTTTTAGTTATTTTTATTACATTTAGGTTATTATTTATATCTTTTATTCTATTTTCTATTACATCTGTTTTATATAAACCAATATTAGAATGTAAAGTCATTAGTTGTCTATTTAAATTAGTTATATCGATTCTATCCATATCAACAATTATTAAATTATTTATTCCAGATCTAGCTAAAGATTCTATAGCATAACTACCTACTCCACCTAAACCTAAAACTAAAACTTTTAAATTTTTAATTTTATTCAAATTATCATTACCTATTAATAATTCAAAACGACTTAATTCATTCATATTAAACACCATTTAAATTATATCATTTTTTTAAACAAAAAAAAAGACCAGAAAAGCGGTAGCTTATAACGATAAAAACCTAGTCACCCAGGTGGGTGCTCTCCGTATAAGTTTTAGGATTCTCAAATAAATGAGCATTCGACACCACAAATACAATCAAGCTCCCAATCGTTATTAATTAGTAGGTTTTTCAAATTAAAACCACCAATCGTTTCCAGTCAATCTTATTATAGCATATAAAATTTATTTGTCAAACTTGAAATGTAAAGAAAAAATATATGAATTAATCCATATATTTTGTCATTTGTTTCATCATTTGATTTACTTGTTTTTGAGAAGGAGTTCTCCCCATTCCCATCATCATAGCCTTAATCATTTGTTCATTGATAGGTGGATTTTTCTTAAGATATTTTTGCATAAAATGTTTAGCAAGAAAAAATCCTACTACTGCTCCACCAACAAAAATACCTACATATTTTAATATATCTAAAAATAATTGCATCTAATCATTCCTCTCTATAACTATTTTACTTAATTTTATTTGTTTAGTCAATCTAATATTCTAAATCCAAACTCCAAAAGCTATTGAAGCCATACTTAGTATTAAACCAACTGTCCAAAATAATTTAACAATATCTCTTTCATCCCATCCTAATTTTTCAAAATGATGGTGTAAAGGAGCCATTAAAAATACTTTTTTACCAAAATATCTTCCAGCTATAACTTGAATAATACATGCTAAAGTTTCTACAACAAATACTCCAGCTACTACTACTAAAGTAAGTTCGTGATTTGTTAAAATCGCAACAGAAGCTAAAGTACCACCTAGTGCTAAAGAACCAGTATCACCCATTATAACTTTAGCGGGATATGTATTAAATAATAAGAAACCTAATAAAGACCCTACTAATATAAAACAAAATACAGCTATATCACTACTACCTACAACCCAAGTTGAACCCCAGCTCATAAGTCCAAACGCTAAAAATGCCATAACTGATAAACCACCAGCTAAACCATCTAATCCATCAGTTAAATTAACAGCATTACTACTAGCAACTAATACAAATAAAATAAAGAATCCATATATATATCCCATATTAATTTCTATTCCTAAAGTATGAATGTTTAAAACTGCTTCTCCACCATTCTGAATAAAAATTATAAAGAAAATCAATGATATAAATAATTGTCCAAATAATTTTTGAATAACTGATAATCCTTTATTAGTCTTTTTTCTTATACTTAAATAATCATCTAAGAATCCTAATATACCATATGCTACAAATACAAATAAAACAATCAATAAATTTGTTGAAAATTCTATTTTATTCATTAATAATAGTATGAATATAGATACTATAGTTGGAATAATAAATATTAATCCTCCCATAGTAGGAACACCATCTTTTTTCTTATGTTTTTCTTCTAAAAATATACTTATTTTTTGTCTAACATTTATTCTTTTCAAGAAAGGTATTAATATAAACCCAAAAATTGCTGATGTTATAAAACCTATCATAAGTGCTAAAACTGATTTCGCTAATATTAACATAAATTCCCTTCTTTCTAATTATTAACTTCTATTTCCTCTATACATTTTTTTACTACTTCTGTATCATTAAAAGGATATTTTTGACCTTTTTCTACTATACAAGTTTCTGGTCCTTTTCCAAGTATTAATAAAACATCATTATCATCTAAATAACTAATACCCTTTTTAATAGCTAACAATCTATCATTTATAATTTCATAATTGTTTTTTCTCATACCAGCTATAACTTGTTTATTTATTTGATTTAAATCTTCATCATTAGGATTATCTTTAGTTAAAATAACTTTATCAGATAAATCACTTGTATATTGACCCATTAAAGCTCTTCTACCCTCATATCTATTGCCTCTACAACCAAAGACAGTTATAAGTTTTTTACCTAAACTTTTACCCAAAGTAACTATTTTTAAACAAGCATCTGGATCATGTGCTGAATCAACAATAATTATGTTATTTTTATATTTTATTTTTTCTACTCTTCCACTAGGTAAAACTAATTTAGAAATATATTTTTCATAATCTTTTATTTTTAAATGATCTAAACAAGCTATACTAGCAAGTAGATTATAAGCATTAAATATACCATCTACATTAAATTTGATTTCTTTTTCATTATATTTTAAAACATTATTAACAAAACTTATTAATTTATAATCACCATTATATCCATATGTAATATTTTTATTTTCTTTTAATAAATAGTAATCTTTATATTCATCATCACTATTAACAATAGCACAATTAGTTTGTTTAAAAAGTAATTGTTTTGCTAAAGCATAATTTTCCATAGTTTTATGATAATCTAAATGGTCTAATGTCAAATTAGTGTAAATTGCGCATTCAAAGTGTAAACCTTCTAATCTTCTATAAGATAAACCTTGGCTTGATGCTTCCATTACTACATATTTACATCCATTTTCTATAGAATTTAGTATTAAATTATATAATTCACATAAATCTGGACTTGTATTAGAAACATCACATACTTTTTTATCTAAATAATACCCAATTGAACCAATATATGCACATTTATTACCGGTCATATTTAATAATTCATATATAAGATAAGCTGTAGTTGTTTTACCATTAGTACCTGTAACACCAATTAATTTAACCTTACTTAATTCATCTTTATATTCTGTTTTTAATAATTCTTCTAAATATTTTCTACTATCCTTAACAATTATAGTTTCAACACTATAATTTCCTTCTTCACATATTATTTTAGTAGCACCATTTTTGATTGCAGTTTCAATATAGTCG
>CAYNYX010000023.1:6698-10451 GCA_964401535.1 uncultured Muribaculaceae bacterium
CCATCACTACTAATTCCTCTTAAAGCTACAAAGGTGTCTCCTTGTTTTACTTTTCTTGAATCTACTTTATACATTATTACACCCCATAATAATTATACTCATTTAATAAAAAAAAGTAAATAGAATTATTCTATTACCTTTACATCTAAACCTATAACTTGAATTTTATCGAATCTTTTTTCTACTCTACCTTTTATAAACAAAATATCACTTTTATTTATATTATTATATTTTAGATAAGTTTTAGGAAATAGCGTAATATCTATATTACTTATTTCATCACTACCAGTTATAAATAACATTTTTTCATTATTTTTAGTAGTTATCTCTTTTAATTTATCAACATAAATAACTATATCAACAGTAGTATTAATATAACCATTTAATTCATTTAAATTTATAGCTTTATATTTTAATTTATATTCTGTTACTGGATGATTACTTAAATAGAATCCAAAAGTAAGTAATTCTAAATTCATTAATTCTTTAGAATCAAATTCTTTATATTCCTTAATAACTGGTTTTAAATCATCACTATTTATTAAATCTCCTATTTCACTATAATTCATTATTTCATCTAAATTATTATGTAAAGTCTTTTTATTATATCCAAATTCACTAAATACTGATGCATCTATTAAACTTTCCATAACATTTTTATTTATTTTACATCTTTTGGTAAAATCAAATATATCTTTAAATAAACCCTTTTTTCTTTCTTCTAATATTAAATTAACTGTACTAATGCCTAAATTATTAATATTTGATAAAGGATATCTTATATTACCTTCTTCTATTTTATAATGATATTCACTTTTATTTATTGATGGTAACAAAATACTTATATTGTTTTTCTTACATTCATAAATATATTCTTTAGTTTTATATTCATTTCCTATAACCATAGATAATAATTGTTTCATAAATAATTCTTTATAATGTGCTTTTAAATAAGCCATTCTATATGCGATTAAAGCATAAGCAACAGAATGAGCTTTATTAAAACCGTAATTAGCAAATTTCAATATCAAATCATATACTTTGATAGCTTGTTCTTCACTATATCCATTTTGAATACTTCTTTTAACAAATTTATCCTTTTCTTCTAACAAAATACTTTCTTTTTTCTTACTCATAGCTCTTCTTAAAATATCAGCTTCACCTAATGTATAAGAAGCTAAAACAGAAGCAATTAACATAATTTGTTCTTGATAAACAATAATACCATAAGTACTTTTTAAAATATTTTCTAAACTAGGAACTATATAATCTATTTTTTCTAAACCTTTTTTTCTTTTAATAAATGTATCTATATTATCCATAGGACCTGGTCTATATAAAGCAATTGAAGATATTATATCATCAAAATTATTTGGTTTTAATTTACTTAAAAAATTACACATCCCTTTTGATTCAAATTGAAATATTCCAACCGTATTTACATCATAAAATATTTTTAAAGCATCTGGATCATTAAGCGGAATATCATCAAATTTAATATTAGTTTCTTTTAAGATATTATGAATATAAGTTAAATTAGATAATCCTAAAAAATCCATTTTAAGTAAACCTAAATCTTCTAAATATTCCATTGAATAACCTGTTACATAAAAAGTATCATGATAAGTTAGTGGTATTACTTCATCTAAATCATATTTAGACATTATAACTCCTGATGCATGAATTGAAGTATGTCTTTTTAAACCTTCTAATTTCATACTTATTTTATATACTTCTTTTATATCTTTATTAATATTTAAATAATCATTTATTTTATTATTATTTAAATTTTCTTTTAAACTTAATCTAGAATCTATCAATTTACATAAATAATCAACATTAATACTATTAGTTTTACCTATATCTCTTAATATTTGTCTTGCTCCCATTGTTCCAAAAGTAATAATAGGCGCTACTTTTTTAATCCCATATTTTTCAATACAATAATTAATTACATCGCCTCTTCTATTGTCTTCAAAATCAATATCAATATCAGGCATAGTAATTCTCATGCTATTTAAAAATCTCTCAAATAATAAATCATATTTTAAAGGATCTATAGTTATTATATTTAATAAATAAGAAACAAGCGAAGATGCAGCAGAACCTCTTCCTGGTCCCACTAAAATATCATTTTCTTTAGCAAATTTAACATAATCCCATACTACTAAGAAATAATCATTAAAACCCATCTTATCTATTACTTCTAATTCATATTTTAATCTATCAACATATTTTTTTCCTACTTTATCACCAAATTTGATTTTTAGTCCTTCAATACATAATTTTTTTAAATATTCTTTACTATTTAAATTATCTGGACATTTATATATTGGTAATAAATTAGATTCACTTGGTATTTCTAAATTACATAATTCATCTATTATTTTACTATCATTTTTAATAATAAAATGATTATTAAAATTATTAGTAATTTCTTCTATCTTTTTACCTTCTTTTATAGCATATAAATATTTAATATAATTACTATCTTTTTCTTCTAAATATAATATTTCATTTATATATATATTATTAAATATAGATTCATATATTTTATTTAATTCATCATATAATGTATTATTAAGTAAAATACATACTATATCATTACTATATTTATTTAAATCATCTAATTTTAATTCTTCCTTAGACATTATAGTAGATAATTTCATTAGATTTTTATAACCATTATAATTTTTAGCATACAAAACTATTTTTTCATTTAGAACAGTTACTTCTAAACCAATAATAGGTTTTATATCATTCTTTTTACATTTATTATAAAACTCTATTGCTCCAAATAAATTATTATCAGTTATAGTTAATACTTTAATATTATTTTCTAAAGCATAAGAAATAAGATGATCAATTGTAATCATACTTGATAATAAAGAATTATCGGTCTTTATATATAAAGGTACATTCATATAATCATCTCCTATATTCATTTTACATGATAAAAATGTAAAAAACAATATTAACTGAATTCTTGTTTGATTTTATATTAAAAATAATTGACTTATCTTTAATTATATGGTAAAGTTATATAGTGTGAAAAAGGAAAATACTAAAATTATTTGAGGAGGATATATATGGCAAAGAAAGTAAGTTCAAAAAAATCATTATTTGGTAATTTAAGATCTCATTCTTGTAGAGCTACAAAACATGCTCAAAAACCTAATTTCCAAAAAGTAACTATGGATAATGGTGAAACTGTTATAATGAGCGCAAGAGAATTAAGAACACTTAAAAAAACTGATAAAAAAGTAGAACAATAATAAATGTTGAAATAAATCAACATTTTTATTTTATAAAAAAAGAGAATTAATTTCTCTTTTATGGTGTTATAACATCACTATTATTATCTTCAATAATAAGATTATTATCTATTTTTTTGGTTATATAAAATTCAAATCCTATTATTAAAAACCAAGCAATTACAAAAGCAATTAAACATTTATTTAAATTGAATCTTGATTTACAACCTATTTTATCAAATAAAAATCCAAATAAATTAACAATCAAAATACTTATTAATACACATTCTTCAATAGGCATAAAATATCTTAATATAACTGTTACAATCCCTAAGAATATACCATATAACCATTGTCCTATAGGAGTTATCGGTGATGAAGATAAAGCTGATAAATAAATAGCTCCAAATAACAATCCACAAGTAAATACATTATATAAAGGATACCATAATCCAAAACCACTTATATTTCCTATATAAAAAGTCATTGCTAATACTAT
>CAYNYX010000024.1:0-10245 GCA_964401535.1 uncultured Muribaculaceae bacterium
TCATTAGGTTTCGCAACTATAGATTTAAATCTATATTTAGATGTATTTCCAAACGATAAAAATGCAATAGAATTATTCAATCAATATAGAACTCAAAAAGAAGAAATCTTAAAACAATATGAAATGAAATATGGACCATTGCTACTAAATAGTAATGCACTTGATACATATCCTTGGGCGTGGGATAATAGACCATGGCCTTGGGAAAACTAAGGGAGGTAAATATATGTGGAAATATGAAAAAAAATTAGAATACCCTATAAATATTAACAATAAAGACTTAAAAATGGCTAAAGCAATGCTTGCTCAATATGGTGGACCAGATTCAGAACTAGCTGCATCATTAAGATATTTAAATCAAAGATATACTATGCCTGATGAGAAAGGATTTGCTCTTTTAACAGATATAGGAACAGAAGAAATGGCCCATTGGGAAATGATAGGAACAATGGTTCAACAATTGATGAAAGGTGCTACTATAGAAGAATTAAAGGCTAATGGTCTTGAAGGAATTTACACACAACATGATGGTGCTAATTTCCCTACCGATGCCAATGGAGTACCTTTTACTACTGCTTATATAGAAGCATCTGGTGATTATAGAGCTGATTTAGAAAGTGATATGGCTGCTGAGCAAAGAGCAAGAGCAACTTATGAACACTTAATAAATCTAACTAAAGATCCTGATGTAGTAGCGCCACTTTCTTTTTTAAGGCAAAGAGAAATAGTTCATTATACTCGTTTCAAAGAATTAAGAGATTATTATTTACAAAAATATTCCAAAAAATAGCACAAAAAAATCCTAAATATAGGATTTTTATTTTGATTATTTATCTATTTTATTATATAATTGAATTAACATAGAACATTTTATTATAGCCAATAAACTAAAGGAGATAAGTATGAATAATAAGCAAACACAGGCAAATATAAGTTATATCGGTCAAGACATCAATATAAAGGTAAATTTAATAAAACATTTTTTGGATGATTTCAATCAATTATGTAATAAAAAATTCACTTTAGAAACGACATATAAAGAGTTTAAATACTACTTCATAACAGAATATAAAAAATTATGCTTCGAATGTTTAAATAAGCATATGTTTTTCAGGGAAAAATTTAATTCAAAATTCTATCCATACGTTTCTGTTAATATTAGACGATAATATCTAGGTATACAATGAATAATAATTTTATTTTATCACAAGATGAAGAAATCATCACAAGTGCTAGAATTTATTGCAATTATTGTTTGTTCACCATCAAATAAATTTGTCTTCAAAAGTGTAGAAAATCCCGAATCGTTTAAATATGCTCTAAATAACGTGCTTAAAAACTAAATCTCACAAAAAAATCCTAAATATAGGATTTTTATTTTGATTATTTATCAGAATTTCTGTTATCAGAATTTCTATTACCAGAATTTCTTCTACTATCAAAGCCACGATTATTTCTCTCAGCTTTTTTCTTGTTACGACAATCTCTACATCTTACTGGTTCATTTTCATAACCTTTTTCTAAGTAAAATTCTTGATCTCTAACTGTGTGAACAAATTCAGCACCACAATCTTTACAAACAATAGTCTTATCTTGCATTAAATTTTCCTCCTTTTTAGATTTGATTTAACAATTATTAGGGCTTTCTAAAAAGGAAAGTAACAAAATTAATTTTTAAACCAAAGATAATATAACACAATTAAATACTTTAAGCAAGTAAAATATTTAATTTTCATTAAAATTTGACACTTTATTGATTTTACCACCTAAATTTTGCATTTCTCTTTCTAACTTTTCTAATCTCTCAAATAATTTATTTGATTTATTATCTTGAACATTTTGTTGTGCTGCACTACTTTCCAAAGCCTGACCTATTAACTGTAAGAAATTTCCTAAACTATTTTGTCTAGGAGCATCTAAGTCATCTATAATAATTAATGAAATTAAAGTTCCAATTATTACTAAAGTTTTAGGAGGTAAATCAAAAAAGTCCATATAACCACCTAATATATCTTATGAAATATGCCTAAAAATGACTAACTTAAATTATTTTCGTTATAAAATAAATCATCTGGGGACATATTAAATATAGAAGCAATTTTAATTGCCATATCATAAAACAATCTTCTTTTACCATTTTCTATTTGCGAATAAAAAGATGGCGAAATCGATAACATCTTTGCCATATCATATATTGTATAACCAACTTCTTTTCTTTTTAATTTTAATTTTTCCATAAACTACCACCACAATCATATTATACCATTTTTATAGACTATTGGGCTATAAAAATTTATCTTTTATTGTGAGAAAATTATCTTAGGTGATATAATGACAAATAGCGAACAAGACATATATAATATAATCGGTAAAAATATTAAAAAATATAGAAAACAAAAAGGATGGCCTCAAAGAGTTTTAGCTGAAAAAATGTTGCTATGTAATAGTTTCATTGGAAAACTAGAATCCCCAAAATGCCATCAAACAATTTCTATAGATACATTAGATCAAATGGCTAAAATATTAGATATCAACATAAAAGACTTTTTCGATAAAGAATAAGTCTTTTTATTTTACTTCTTTTATTACATTATCTAAAATTGAATATAGGAAACATTTAATATTTTTACCGGTTTTTTTATTTAAAAATATTTTATAACCATTAACTTGTTCTTTATAATAATCATTATCAATATTTTTAAGTTTATAATCAACTATTATTAAACTATCTTTATATTCTAATAGTAAATCTATTATTCCATGTTTTACTACATTTTTATCCTCATATATAAATTCATATTCTTTATATATATTACATTCATCAATATTATCTAATATTTTATTATTTAAAAACATAGTTATTCTTTCTTTTTCTAATTTACTCATATTATATTTATCAAAATCAGGATTTTTAAAATCTATTATTTCTAATAAATAATGCATTCTTTTACCATATTCAATATTTTTCTTATCTTCTTCACTTACCATTTTATTAGATTTGTGAGAAAATACTTTTTTTTCTTCAATATAACTATTATCTACTATTTCATTAACTATAATATCATTATCACTTTCAATATTAATATTTGTTATAGCATTTTTATTATATTTTTTTGTTAAATTTAAATCATCTATATTAATATTTGTAGTATAGTTTTCTAAAACATAATTAACTGAATCAATAATATCTTTAAATGATCTATATTTTAATTTGTCATAATTTTTTAAAGGATTAGTATTTTTATTATGATTATTATAATTTATTAATACTAATTTTTCTTTAGCTCTAGTTAGTCCTACATATAATAATCTTATTTCTTCTGATATTTCATCTTTTAAATACTTATTTTTAAGTAAACTAAGTCTAATAGTATTTATTATTCCTTCTTTGAAACATGGTAATACTATTCCATATTCATTTGAATAAGTAAATAATTCTTTTAAATCACTGATATTAAATGGTCTATATAATTCTGGCATATAACAGATAGGAAATTCTAGTCCCTTTGATTTATAAATAGTCATTATTCTAACACCTATTCCACTATTGGTAGCAGGTATTTTAATTTCTTGATTTTTAATAGTTAAATTGCTTAGATATTCTTTAAAGGTATATATATTATAAGAAAGTTCTTCTAATGATTTACTTAAATCTAAAATATATTCTATTTTAGATATTTTTATATCTATATCGCCTACTAATGATAATTTGTCATATATTTCAAATAAATCTATTATTTTATTTAGTACTTGATAAATAGTTAATGAATCTAATTCTATACTAATTTTAGTGCAAATATTATATATTTCATTATTATAAAAATTATTATTACTAAAATAATCAAAAATAGTATCATCATCTATATTAAATAAAAAACTACGAGCTATACTTATAAATGAATGTTTAAAACTATTATCAAATATATTATCATGTATTTTTATTATAAGATTGATAATATTATTAAATATATATACTATTTCATCTTCTACAATATTTTCATCTTTCAATAATATTAAAGGTACATTATGATATTCAAATATTTTTTTATAAAGTTCAAATTGTTTTGTTCTATCTATTAATATAGCAAAATCATTATATTCTACATTTCTTAAACCCTTAATTTTTTTATCATATATTTGATATTTATCATTTATTTTTTTAATTATATCTTTACATACAATAAATGCTTCTATTTCTTCTTTATTAAATTCTTTACTTTCATTTTCATATTCTAAAATATCAATATCATAATTTTGTTCAGCACCTAAATTATATATATTATTTCCAAATACTAATTGATGAGATCCTTTGTAATCAGCACCCCCAATATCTAAATCCATTATTTCATTAAATATAATATTAATATTATTTAAAACATTACTTCTTGATCTAAAGTTTTTATTTAAATCTATTTTAATACCATACTTATTATCTTTATATAATTCATATTTGTTTTTAAATATATTAGGATTAGCATTTCTAAATCTATAAATTGATTGTTTAATATCACCAACCATATAAATATTATTATTTTCAATTAATTTAATAAATTCTTCTTGAGCATCATTAGTATCTTGATATTCATCTATCATTATTTCTTTAAAAGAATTTTTAACTATTTCTTTTATATCGGGATTTTCTATCAATAATTGGTATGCAAAAGAAGATATATCATTAAATTCATAAACATCATATTTTGTTTTATATAAATTCAATTTTTTAAAATATTCTTTTAATATATCTATAATAACTTCTGCATATTCTTTTGTATTTATTATTTGATTTTTTAATTCTTCTAAACTAAATTCACATAAATTATTTAATTCTTTGATTAAGTTATTTATAGTTTCTTTTAATTCTTTTAATTCATCAACACTATTTTTAGGAATAATAGGTAATTTAATATTTAAATTTTTTCTAATATCTTCATAATTATTACAAGTAATTAAATTACCAATTATTTTTTCCATTTTACTTGAATAATCACAATCGATATAAGAAATATTATTTAATATTTCTTTAATTTCTATTACTTTTTCTATAATTATATTCTCATATTCTTTTATATTTGAATTAATAAAAGATGAATTGTAATAATAATCTATATAATTATTTAAATACTCTTCAGGATTTATTTTAATACTTATTTTGGTTGCTAAATCAAGAATACAATCTCTAATAATCTTATCATCTTTAGTGCATAAATCATTAATCATGGTTATAAATTTAATATCTTTTCTAGAATATTTATCTTCAAATATTTCATCAATTATTCTTATTTTTTCTAAATTAATAACTCCTGTATCTACTATATTAATATTCTTTTTTATATGTAATAAATAATGATACTTTTTAACTAAAGATAATGCATAACTATCAAATGTTGTTATAAAAGAATTATCAATTAAATCTAATTCATTTAATAAACCTTCTTCTTTAATTTTATCTCTTATTCTCATAGACATTTCTTGGGCTGCTAAATTAGTGAATGTTAAAATAAGCAATTCATTTATATGAATACCATTTCTTAGTTTATTTAAAACTCTTTCTGATAAAACTGCTGTTTTACCACTACCAGCTCCTGCACTTACAATAATATTAGAATTATCAGTTGTAATAGCCCTCTTTTGTTCATCAGTCCAATCAGTCATTTTCTTCACCCCTTAAAAATTCTAAATCTTTGTATTCATTCAAATAAGTATTATCTTTTTCTTTTTTAAAACATACATCTTTATAATTACAAAACTCACAACCTAAGTTTTTATTTGCTATTATTTTAGGATTAATATCAAAATTACAGTCTAAAATATTATCAATTGCTTCATCAATCTTTACATTAACTAAATTATTTATCTTTTCTATCATATTTTCATTAAGCGTTTTAGAATAAGCATAGAATCCACCATTACCGACTTTTAGTGACTTAATCACTTCACTATCTGTATAACTATTGTCAAATATACTCAATAATTCTTCATTATCGATACTATAACCAGTTAATTTTAAGTTATCTTCTTTTTGTTTAATATAAGTTTTATTTTTATCATATCTTATTTCACTATGTAATAATTTTTGTAAATAAAAACCTAAAATTTTAACATTTTTTAATTTACTATTTTTAGATAAATATAAATATATTGGTAATTGCATACCTATTCCATATATCATATTATTTAAATTAATATCCGGTGTTCCTGTTTTATAATCTATAATTACTGCTAAAGTTCTTTCTTGTTCTTCTTTATATAATAATTTATCTATAATACCTACAAATTTAATTTTAATATTTCTAGATTTATCTATTTCTATTTTTTCTTCATATAAAGTTTTATCTAAACTATTATGTTTATATTGTTTTTTTATAGTTTCAATAATAAATAATAAATCAGCTTTTAATTTCATTAAAAAGAATTGTTCTTTATGATTAAAATTTATTGGATGAAGAGATAAATAATCACTATATTCTTTATCAAAACTAAATGAATCATCAAAACATTTAGATAAAATGTAATGAAATAAACTACCTATATATGTCATATATGTTTCTTCATAATCACTTATTTTAAGAATTGATTCTAAATAGTATCTAAAACTACAACGGTAATAATTATCTAATGAACTATAAGATAATGTTAATCCTTTATTTAAATATTTTTCTAATTTATAAGGTTGTATTTTTTTATATTTATTATCATAACTTAAATAATTGATATTATATTTTTTATATAGTTTAGATAGATTATTATTTAAAACTCTATCTTTCATATAATAATCTAAATAATTTGTTAATAAATACTTATTATTTCTATTTGAATATAAACTAATGTCTACTCTTTCTTTTACTATTTCTATTTCTTCTTTATCTAATAAATTAGATTTATAACATTCACCTTTTGAATCTTTTTCTTTATATGTAATTGTTAAATTTTTAATTGAATTCATTTTGTTAAATAAAAATTCTTTTTCTATTTTATTTAATTCTATACTAGTATTTATATTTAATAATTGTTTTTCTTCATCACTTAAATAATCATTATCATTATAAATAATAGGGATACTATTTTTATTAAAATTCATTAAAAATATATATTCATTTTCTATTAAACTATTTTTTAAATCAATTATCTCAACAGCATTATTATAATTTTTTTCTTCACATAAAGTATTATTAAAATCATATATAAGCATATCTTTTATACTTATATAATCATTTGTCCATGTATATTTATTTAATATATCAATAATTTTATTTAAAATATTTAAATTATTTTCATTATCAAAATCAAAATGCTCCTCTAATTTTGACAATGTAATACTAATATCACTTTCTAATAAGTTTAAAAACATTTCGACTATTTTTGTATTTATTAATTTAGCTTTATTTGGTATATTTACCTTTATATTATAATAAGAAAATATTCTTTTTAAAGAATTATGATATTCTTTTGTTATATTTGTTAATTTTATATTATTTATATCTATACCATCTATTATTAATTTTGAAATCTTTTCAGCAACAAAACTTATTTCTTGATTTATATTCTCTAAAGCATAAATTTTATTGATTTTATAATGTGATTCATTATTTATATAAATAGGATCAAATATAGAAAACAATTCTTTTTCTTCTTTTGTAATAATTATATTATAGATATAGATTTTTTTGTTTTTTAAATTATCTTTAAAATAATTATTGATTATTAATAAATTATTTTCAATTAATTCTTGTTTCAATTCAAATAAAAATTTAATTTTTTTGTTTTTTACATCTTTAATGTAATACATATTATTAATTAATTCTAAAGCATTTTCATATTTTAAATCATATTTATTCATTAGATAATAAATAGTTTTTTCATTATAATCAAATACTAAATTCTTAATAAACTCTTGTTTATTCATAAATTTAATATTTAATAGATTACTATCTTTACTTATATTAATTAGTAATTTGTTTTTTATTTGATTTGATGTTACAACTACAGAATTATCTTGAAACATATTAATCACCTAATATTATTATATCATTTCTAAATCATTAAAAAAACAGTTAAAACTGTTTTAATTGAATATATAATTTTTTTAATATGTATTTTAAATTTATTATAATTGTTATAAATAATATTTTTCATTTAAATAATTATTTAATATAACTAGAAAGATTTAATATAAATATAATAAGAGTAAGAACTGAAAATAATGAATAGGCAAATATATCTATTTTATGTTTTTTCTTTATAGCTGGAATAAGACCATATATAATAAAGCCAAGTAACCAATATAACATAAGACCCATTCCTATTATATAATTATTAACATTAAAATATAAACACAAAAGATAAATAAGTGTCAAAATAATTCCTATTATACGGTAAGCTTTACTTTCTTTTAGATTCATATAATCACCTTCCTATTAATAGTATATTCTATTTCATTTTCTATGTCAAATTATTACTATACTCCACCTATAATACCTCTCTTCCTTAATATGTATTTTCTTAAAAAATCAATTGGGATAACAGTAGAGGCTACTAGAACCATTATTTCAAATTCTATAAAATTAAGTCCTACTGTTCTAAATAAATTACCACCAAAATATATAAGTATTACTTGAATTATTACTATAAACATTATAACAATTAAAAAGGCTTTATTTTTAAGAAGACTTGCTAAAATATTGAGTCGTTCGGTTCTTGCATTAAAAGCATTAAATATACCCATGAATATAAACAATCCAAAAAAAGCTGTTAATAAGTAATTATCATTTTCTCCATCTCTAAATATATGGTGGAAAAGTGGTAATTTTAAAAATAATATACAAACTATCAATGAATATAAACCTGTAAATAATATTTGATTTAACATATATTTGTTAACTATTTTTTCACTATTTTTCTTTGGTTTAACTTTCATATATTCATCAAGCGGTGGTTCAAAAGAGAATGCTAAACCTGCTAAAGTATCCATAACCATATTTATCCACAGCATTTGAATAACTGTTACAGGAGTTTCAACACCAATAAATGGTCCTATTATTGATAATCCTATGGCACAAAAATTAACTGTTAATTGAAAAATAATAAATTTTCTAATACTTTTAAAGATTGTTCTTCCATATAATACAGCATTACTTATTGATAATAAATTATCATCTAATATTACTATATCACTTGCTTCTTTAGCAATTTCTGTTCCACTACCTAAAGCAAATCCAACATCAGCTAGTTTTAAAGCAGGAGCATCATTGACTCCATCACCTGTCATTCCTACTACTAAACCCATTTTTTTACTTATATTTACTAATCTACTTTTATCTTGAGGTAAAGCTCGAGCTAAAATTTTTAAATTTGGTAATATTTCTTCTATTTCGGTATCATTCATTTTATTAAATTCATTAGAAGTAATACAAATATCTTTATCACTATTTATTAAACCTATTTCATTACCTATTGCATATGCAGTATTTAAATTATCACCAGTTATCATTATTACATCTATATAAGCATCTTTAACTCTTTTAAGTCCTTCTATACTTTCTACCCTTATATCATCTTTTATCAAAGCAATTCCTATAAAAGTTAATTCGTTTATATTTTTTTCATAAGTTGCTAAAACTAATATTCTATTACCACTATTTTCTAATTCTTTTATTTTTTCTTCAATTAGTTTTTTGTTTTTAAACATTCTTTTAGTACCAATACTACTATAATAATCATTACATTTAGGTAACAATACTTCTTTAGCACCTTTTATATAAGTTATTTCATTATTTTTTTTAAGTATTTTTGTAGAAGAATATTTAATTTTACTATCAAAATGAGTATTTTCTATTTTAGTATAATTAAGATTATAATTAGATTTTATAAATCCTAATAATGATCTATCAGTACTATTACCACCTACTACTTCACCATCTGAAGTATAATTACTAGCAGTATTATAGATAATAGATTCTTTAAATATTTCATGATATCCATCTTCCATCTCAAACTCATTATTATAAAAATTCATATCTCCATTTATAACCCCTACTACTTCTAATTTACCTTTAGTTATTGTTCCAGTTTTATCAGTAAATAATATATTGATATTTCCAGCTGTTTCAATTCCTACTAATTTTCTTACCAAAACATTACTTTTTAACATTTTTTTCATGTTTGTAGATAAAACTAAAGTAATCATCATAGGAAGTCCTTCTCCTTGTAGTTCAAAAGGATGATGGAAAGTTTAAATATAATTCAACT
>CAYNYX010000025.1:0-5894 GCA_964401535.1 uncultured Muribaculaceae bacterium
CCAATACCAGTAATTAAACCTTCTTTTTTATATTCCAAAGTAGCACTCATCATTGAATGAGCAAAACCTGTTATTGGAACTATTAAACCACATTTTAATTTACTAACCCATTTATCAAAAAAACCTAAACCTGTTAAAAATATGCCAATAAATACTAATGTAACTATCATTAAAACACTTGCTTCTTTAGAAGGAATATTAAATACTCCAGTATATAGATCAATTAAAGCTTGTCCTATCATACCCATTATTCCACCTGATATAAAAGCAATAATATCATTTTTTAATCGATCTTCTTTAGGAGTATTATTATCCACTATTTTTTTATATTCCTTTATTGTCATTTTATCACCTATAACTATTATGAAATAATTTAATATTTTTTATACAAAAAAACTATTATATTTTATTGCATAATAGTTTTAAGTTTATTTAATACTTTCTTTTCATTTCTAGATACTTGAACTTGACTTATTCCTAATATATTAGCTGTTTCACTTTGTGATAAATCTTTCATATATCTATTTATTATTAGTTCTCTTTCGAAATCAGTTAATTTTTCTAAACTTGTTTTTAATTCTATTAATAAATCTATATCATCTATTTTATCTGGAATAAAATCATATAAATTTAATTCTTTTGAATCAGTTTTAATAGATATATCTAAACTATCAACACAATTATTAAATTTTAATGCATCTATTATATACTTCTCTTCTACTTCTAAATAATCACTTAATTCTTTAATACTAGGTTCTCTACTATATTTTTGAGTTAATAATATTTTAACTTTTTCTATTTTTAGATTTAAACTAGTAATATCTCTACTTATTTTAATACTTTTATCATTTCTTATATATTTCTTCATTTCACCTAATATGAATAGAAAAGCATAAGTTGTAAATTTGGTATCGTATTCTTCTTTATAACTATCAAAAGCTTTTATCATACCAATAACTCCTACTTGAAATAAATCTTCTTTATTAGGATAATTTTTAAAATAATGAGTTGCTTTATGAATTAGTCTTTGATTATTTAATATTATATCTTCTAATTGCATATTTCCTCCATAGCTTTTAATTCATTATCAATTATATTTATTTTTTTAAAATATTTCATTATATCATTTTTAATAAAATAACATTGATGATTATTTATAACAATATTTTGATATAATTTATTTATTTTATCAATACCTTTTTTATCTATAAAACTAATATCATTTAAATTAAACACTACATTTTTAATATCATTATCTTTAATAAAATTATATACATCATCTAGATCATTATAAGTATACTTATCTAATATACCTTCTAATCTAATAAAAAATACTCCTTTTCTAAATTCTGTATTTATGTTTAACATAATATTATCACCTTTTATAATTTAGCACTTTTTAAAATAATTTTATACAGTTTCGACATAACTAGATTAATTATTATGCCTTTTTAAACCTATCATTAAGCCTATAGATAATATTATTATAGATATCATACATGCCTTAAAAGAGAAACGATTATTTAATGATAATAATAAATTATCAAGAAAGGTTTTATTTTGTAATTCTTTTATTTGTTCATTCTTATTTTGTAATTCATTAGTTAAATTTAAAATATTATTTGATTTATTATTTATTATTTCTTCTTTTATTCTTATTTCTTCATTAAGTTTATTATTACTTATTATATATTTATCTATATCTTTATTTTTATCTTTAATTGTTTTATTTAAATTATTAATTATGTTATTTTTATTCTTTATATTATTATTTAAGGTATCAATTATATTATTATTGTTACTAATATTTTCATTCAAATCATTTATTTCACTATCTTTATTTTTAATATTGTTATTTAAATTATTTATTTCATTATCCTTTATTTTGATAGTATTGTTTAAACTATTTATTTCATTTTTTAATTGTTCAATATTATTTGTTTTTTCATTCATTAAAATTGTTAAATCTTTTATTTCTTGATCACTTTTTAATAATAAATCATCAATTCTTTTAATTTCATCTTTTAATAATAAATTAGAATTTTCATAATTTTTTATTTTACCATTTAAAAAATTTATCATATTTTCGTTTGCTTCTATATCTTTATTTAAATTATTTATTTCATATTTTAACTGTTCAATCTCTTTAACTTTATTATTAAATAAAACTGTTAAATTTCTTATATTTTCATCATTTGTTTCTAATATTTCATTTAATCTTGTTACTTCATTTTTTAATACTAATATAGATGTTTCATAATTATTTATTTTACTATTTAATGAATTAATTTTGTTTTCTTTTGTTTTTATATCTTTATTTAAATCATTTGTTGTTATTTTATAATCTTCTATTTTTCTTTTTAATTCTCTAATCTCAGATACATATTCTGATTCTTTATTAGCTAAACGATTAACTTCATTACTTAAATGAGCATTATAAGGAACTAATTCATCAATAATTTCTTGTTGTTGTCTATAAGCTATTAATAAAGTATCATAATTATTGGTTAAAGAAATATATAAATTCATAAGATCATCATAATTATTAGCTTTACATGGTAAAATAAAAACAATAAATGTAAGAATTATAATTAAGATTTTTTTCATTTTATCACCTCCTCATATATATATATTTTTTTTTAATATCAAATCCCTTTTAAAAACATTAAAAAAGTGATTAAATTATTATTCTTTAATCACTAGTTAATTTTTTTGACGATTTTTTACATTTCATGATAATATGTATATTCATTCATATATACTTTTATTTTTCCTGTAAAGAATTCTTTGTAATTATATATTTTATAATCGCCTAAATCTTCATCAAATATATTATATAATTTTTTAACTTCTTGAAAATCAATTTTAACTTCATCTATTCTTACTTCAAATGGATCTTTATAATTAGCTTTTAATTCTACAAAGTCTTTATAATAAATAACTTCAAATTTAACAATATCATTTCCTAATGTGTTATCTATTTCTATTTTTATATCTTCATCATCTAAATATTTTTTAATATCATTATAATTTCTATTATATGTTATTGTTTCAGTTACAAATTCATTATTTGGTAATGAATCAATAAAATCTAATTTAAGACATGATCTTACAGTCATAGTTATTCCAACACTAAATAGGATTATACTTACAAAAAATGGAATTATTGATACTTTTTTATTGTTATATAAAGCATTACAAATAATATCAAGTAAATAACCAAATAAGAAAGCAAAAGCAAATACTATTAAAAATGGACCTACAAAGAAATGTGTTGAAAGTGCTAAAACAAATAAAATAACACTAGCTACAGATAAACCAAATACAGCAAATCCAAATGGTATAATTACAAATATTGTTATTAATATTTTAACTAATAAAGATATTACATTTGTATCATTATTGGAAACTACTTTTTCTGTTCTTACTTCTTCTTTTTTTGTTTCATATATTTTTTCTTCTTTTACTTTATTTTCTTTAGGTTTTTCTTTTTTTACATTTTCACTAATTATTTCTTTTTTCTTATTACTCTTTTTAACCAAAACAACAATTATAAATGCTAATAAACCTACATAACAAATCGTCAATATAAATTTAAAGGTATAAGCTAAAACATAATTAAATGGTGGAATTGACATTTTAAATAGATTAAATATTACTTCAACTAATATATTAAATGGTATTGATATAACAGCAAATGCTAAAATAACTAAAAATATTTTTATAATCAATTCAGTTGTACTATCATTATTACCTACTACATTATCAGCAATTTCTTCTATTTTTTTACTTCCTTTTTTAATAGTTTTCATTGAACTATCAATTATATCATCCACTTTAGATTTATTATAATTAGGATTTATTTTATATGCTTTTAATATTTCTGTTGTTAATGAATCAATATCTCCAAATTCTAATACAGCTTCTTCTTCACTAATACCATTTTTCTTTTTTTCATCAATTATATCACTATACTCATTTATAGTATCTTTGATTTCATTTTCTTCTAATATATTTAATCTTTTTTCTAATTCTTTTAAAAATTCACTTTTTTTCATTTTCCATTCTCCTTTATAAATTTATTTACTGAACCAGCAAAGCTAGTCCAAATATTTTTTAATTCCTTCATTCTTTCTTGACCTAAATCAGTTATTTTATAATATTTTCTATAAGGTCCTTCACTTGATTCTACTAAATATGTATCAGCATATTTTTCATTAGTTAATCTTTTTAATAATGGATATATTGTACCATCATTTACATCAACTACTTTGGATACTTCCATAATGAGTTCATAACCATACATATCTTTTTTATGTAAAGATAATAATACAATAAGTTCCAGTACACCCTTTTTAAATTGTGTATTCATTTTCCACCTCTGCTATCATTTTATACCCACTATCTTGTATTGTCAAGTACTAAATTATAAAAAATAGTAAAAATTTGTATTTTACATATTTTTATTATATATAATCATAAATTATAAACATAAAAATATAATTTATTAGGTGATTTAAATGTTTAAAAAATTGATTAAATATTTGTTTGATAATTTTTATATTTTTTCAGCAGCTTATTCAAATAATATATTTCCAGATCCTTTATCTAAAGATGAAGAAGAAAATTACATTTCTAAAGCTAAGTTAGGTGATATTGAAGCTAGAAATAAACTAATTGAGCATAATTTAAGATTAGTTGCTCATATTGTAAAAAAATACGATCATCGAAAAGAAGATATTGATGATTTAATATCAATAGGAACAATAGGATTAATTAAAGGTGTTGATTCATATTCATATAAACATGGGACTAGAATAACTACTTATTGTGCTAGATGTATTGAAAATGAAATACTTATGCATTTTAGAAGTGATAAAAAAAATAACAAAAATGTTAGTATTAATGAATCAATAGGATTTGATAAAGATGGTAATGAAATAACATTCTTGGATATATTAAAAACTCCTAAACCTGATTTTGCTTTAGATATTCATAATAAAAACAATATTGAACAATTAAAAAAATATTTTAATATATTAAATAAAAGAGAAAAAGAGATAATTATTAAAAGATATGGATTAAATGATAATAAAGAATTAACTCAAAAAGAAATATCTAATAATTTAGGTATTTCAAGAAGTTATGTATCAAGAATTGAAAAAAGAGCTTTAACTAAAATGTTAAAAGAATTTTTAAAAAATAAAGATATATAAAAAGAAGATAAATCTTCTTTTCTTTTGCTTGTAGTTACCTACAATTATATTATAAACAAATTATTCAATTTCATTCTCTTTATTCATATTATAATATTCAGTATTTATAGCAATACCAATAACAAATATTAAAGATAAAGCATAAACCCACATCATTATAGCAGCTATATTTGATAAACCACCATAGAATATATTATAACTACTAAAATTATTAACATAGAAAGAATAAATAACAGTTACTATACTCCACATAATAGTAGTAAATACGGCTCCTCTATTCATATATTTACTAGGAATTCTTTGATCTGGAGCCCAAGTATATAATATTTTAATTATAAAAAATACAATAAATAAAGCAAATGGCCATTTAAGAATTATATAAATTAAATATAACTTATCACTTATATTCTGTAAAAAACTAATATTGACAATAAAATTCATTATACTATTACCAAATGCTAAAACTAAAATAGTAAATATAAATAATAACACTAATAATATTGTCATAAATAAAGCTTTTATTCTTCTTTTTAAATAAGCTGAATGTTTAAATTTATATAAAGTATTAGATGCTATTATTAAAGAATGTGGTCCATTTGAAGCTATTAAAAAACCTGTAATCATAAATAATATAGTTCCAAAATCAATTCCAGCATTATTAACATAAGGAATTAGTAA
>CAYNYX010000025.1:5904-10219 GCA_964401535.1 uncultured Muribaculaceae bacterium
ACTATAGATTATTAAAGTAATAATAGGAACTAAAGATAAAAACAAGAAAAAAGCTATTTGTCCTGGCAATATCTTTATTTCAGGTTCCATCATAATATTAAATAATCTTTTAAAATATTTTTTTATTCTTTTCATAATCATTTCCTTCAAAATATAGAAAAGCATAGATAAACTATGCTTTAACCACTAATTTCTTCTTTTATTGTTCTCATATCAAGTGTTGCTTCATTAACAGCATCATCAATAGTTTTTATGGCATCATTTATCATACTATATCCTATTGCAGCACCAAAGCCATGGGATAATTCTTTAAATTCTTTATTTAATTTTTTAATATAAGTTACTACTTGTTTTTCATCATAGCCAACCATATAAATTAAAAATTCATTACCATTGGTTCTTATAATATCTGTATTACTTACTTGATTTCTAATTAAAACATTAGCAGCTTCTCTAATAACATTATCACCTTCTTGATGACCATAATTATCATTTATATAAGCTACATTGTTTAAATCTACTATTATAATAGTTTGTGGATAAACTTCACTTGAATCCCAATACTCTATACTATCATTTAAATAATTACGATTCTTTAAAGATGTAAGCATATCAATATATTTTAATTTATCATTTTTACTTAAATTTAATCCTTTAACTTTAACTTTTTTAGGTTTTAATTTAAGTAATACTATTATAATCAATAACGTAATAATTATTACAATAGATATTAATAATTCCTTACTAATTTCAAATACACCTTTTACATTTTGTAACTCTAAATATCCATTACTTACAAATTGTTTAGTAGGATAATATGTGATATAAAAATCAAATAACTCATTGAATACTTCATTTTGTTTATTAAGTTTAAATCCATATTTATTATTTAAATTAAATGTAAAATCTATTTTAAATTGTTTAAAACTATTTAAATTATTTATATAATTTTGATAATCTATAACAATAACATCATCTTTTCTTAAATCTTTAATTAAAGATTTAATATCATCATAAACAATTAAATTGTAATTATCACTTTTTAAATATTCATTTATTTTAGTATTTTTAATTGTTAATACATTTTGTCCATATAATGATTTTATTGAACTAAAATAATTATCATTTTCTAAATGTGATAAAGTAACAACATTAGAATCATATATATATGCGCTATCTATATAAGATACTGTATATTCTATATTTCCTATGTTATCAAACATAATATCAACACTAGAATTATTAAAATCTTCTACTAAATTATCTAAATTACCATATTTTTTATATATAATTTCTATATTAGCAAAATCTTCAAAAGAACTAATTAAACTACTATTTATACCCATATAATCATTATCAATTATTTTATCATAAGGTTCATTATTGATAAAACCATAAGTATAACGTTTTGTTGCTAAAGAAGCTTTATCTTTTTCACCAAATGTAAAATAACTATCTATTAAATGATTATTGAAACTTTTTTCATAATTTTCAGTTTCCCATTTATCATAATATTTTTTTAAAATTGAATTCAATATCTCTTTATCACCTAATGATAATACATAATTTATTTTATATTCATTTATATTATAAGCTATTGTAAATCTATCATTAACAACATGATTTAGATAAGCTATTTTAGGTAATACTATAACATCAATAGGTATTTCTACATCTTCTTCTTCATTCATAAATTCTAACATTTCTGATACAGAATCGTATTCTTTATAAGTAATGTTAGTTCCGGTTAAATACTCTTTTACATATGGAGCATCATCTTTCAAAACTGATACATTTAAATTACTTATTTCATTTACATCATTATATTTTAAACCCTTTAATGATAATAATACTAAATTATCTTGATATATTAATATATCATTTTCTAATATTTCATTTGTTTCTTTTAAAACATATTGAGCAGTTGTTTCTGTATCTGATATATAAGGTATTTTATTAAATTCTAATCCAGTTTCTTTTTCTACATAAGTTAAGAAATCAAAAAATATTCCTTCACCACTATAATTTATTACTGGTATTTTATTTAATATTGCTATATCAATTAATTGATTTTTATTACCATTAATCCAATTTTTTTCTTCTTTTGTTAGTGTTAAATTAGTATTATCTTTTTTTAATATATTAACTATAAAAAGAGATAAACCTATTAAACATAATATAATTATTGGTAAAATTAGAATTTTTTTCTTATTCTGCATCAGTATCACCTTGGCTCTTTATTGTCCATACAAAAGCTTCTGATGTTTTATGTTTTGAACCAATTATTGGATACAACTCATTTTCACCACTACATGTTACATAGTATTGAATATCATAATATGCTTTTTGTTCATCTGTTAAGTTAGAAAGAATTGCCTCACTTGAACTCTTTGATTTTGTAATATCTACAGTATCATCTACTGTTACAAATATTTTAACTGTTTTACCTGTCAATTCATATTTAACATCAGAAAAACCTTCATTTTTTCCTATTTCTTCTTTTATCTTAGATATTGCATCATCACTGATTTTAACATTTTCAATACCATCTAATCTATCTCCATATTTACTCTTACTATCATCTGGATAAATTATATTTTTTATCCCTATAAAAGCAATCACAAATAAAATTATCAAAACCCCTAAACATATAAATAAAACTTTATGTTTTTTTATAAACTTCATTTGGTTCACTCCATTCAATCATAATTATACTATATTAACTAAATTATATCAAGATTAGTAATTGTTTAATTCTTTAATTAATAATTCATTAACTAAAGAAGGATTAGCACTACCTTTTGTTTCTTTCATAATTTGACCCATTAAATATTTAATAGCTCTATCTTTTCCTTCTTTATAATCTTTAATAGATGCTTCGTTATTATTTAAAACATTTTTAATTATATTTATCAATACTGAATCATCATTTATTTGTTCCATTCCTAAACTTTTAATTATATCAGATACATTGCCACCTGATTCAATTAATATATTTAATATTTCTTTACCTTGTTTAGAAGAAATTGTATTATTTTTAATATTATTTATTAAATCGACATAATTATCTACATTTAATTTTATTTCATTTAATTTAATAAAATTCTTATTTAAATAACCTAAAACATCTGTTGTTAATATATTAGCAGCTATAATAGGATCAGTTTTAGATAACACTAAATTATAAAATTCATTCAATTCAATATTACTTATTAATGTATTTATAGCATTATTATTTAATCCTAATGCTATATAGTCTTCTCTTAAATCAGAAGCCATTTTAGGCATACTTTTAATTACTTCATTAATTTCTTCATCACTTAATATTATATAAGGAATATCTGGTTCAGGAAAATATCTATAATCATTTCCTGTTTCTTTTTCTCTCATTAAAATAGTTGTATTTGTTTTATCATCAAATCTTCTTGTTTCTTCTTTTATTTTAATGCCATTATTTATCATTTCACTTTGTCTTTTAATTTCATAATCAATGCTAATTCCAACATTAGATATAGAACCAATATTTTTAATTTCTGTTTTAGTTCCTAATATTTCACTATCAGATAATGATACATTAGCATCACATCTCATACTTCCTTCTTCTATTTTAACATCACTAATACCTAAATATAAAAGTGTTTCTCTTAGTTTTTCTAAATAAAGAACAGCTTCTTTAGCACTTTTTATTACTGGTTTTGTTACTATTTCTATTAAAGGAACACCAGCTCTATTAGCATTAAGCAAAGTCTTATCTTTTCCATGAATACTTTTACATGTATCTTCTTCAATATGAATTCTTTCAATTTCTATTTTTTTAATGTTTCCATCATCATTTATCTCTAAATAACCATCATAGCCAATAGGAGTATCTTTCTGTGTAATTTGATATCCTTTAGGTAAATCTGGATAAAAATAATTTTTTCTATCAAAATGCATTACTTTATTTATTTTGCAATTTAATTTTAAAGCTGCTTTTAATGCTGAATAAATTACTTCTTTATTTAATTTTGGTAATACCCCAGGATAACCTAAATCTATAACATTAACATTAGTATTAGGTTTATCTTTGAAATTATTGATACTATCAGAGAATACTTTAGTTTTACTTTTTAGTTCAACATGAACTTCTATACCAATTGTAGGAGTTAACATGATATCCCTCCTTTAATGTTTAGTTCTTTTTCAATGAAATATGCTAATTGATAAATAGTTTTTTCATCAAAATAATTGCCTATTATTTGCATTCCTATAGGTAATTTATCACTATTATATCCTATACACATTGATAAACCAGGAAGTCCTGCCATATTAACAG
>CAYNYX010000026.1:0-10162 GCA_964401535.1 uncultured Muribaculaceae bacterium
TCACAATACAACAGCATTAGTAGCATGGGATTCAAGTGGAAATGGTGCGAACGGAATGAAAGAATTAGCAACACAATTAATAAACGATACATCAAGTTGGCATAGTAGTTTAGGGGCACATGTACCATCAGCTCAAGAAATCGCAACCGCAGTAGGAACAACATTTAATCAATCATCTATTAATATTCAACCATACGGTTGGTTATATGATAGGACATGGAACTGTACAAGTTATGGATGTACAACGGCAGATTCCAGCGTAGATGGTTACTGGACAAGTACTGCTCACTCCGGCGTTTCTAGTTTTGCGTGGTTTGTCTACTACAATGGTTGCTTGAACTACAACAGTGTCTTCGTCAGCGACCACTATGGTCTTCGCCCAGTCATAACTATCAATAAAGCTAATTTATAAAAATGAATTAAAAAAGTTATAAACATAATTATTTATAACTTTTTTTTATTTAAATATAAAATATATTTATAAATAAATGTATTTGTGATAAAATAAAATTAGGATGGTGATAATATGAAACTAGAAGATGTTAATGTAGAAAAAGAAATTAACATTGTATTTATGGGAACTCCTGAATTTAGTGTTCCTATACTTAAAGGTTTAATTGAAAATTACAAAGTAAAAGCAATTGTAACACAACCTGATAAAGAATCAGGTAGAGATCAAAAAATAGTTTATTCACCAATAAAACAAATTGGTATTGATAATACTATTTTGGTTTTACAACCCACTAACATAAAAGAAGAATATCAGGAAATAGTTAATTTAAATGCGGATATAATTATTACTTGTGCTTATGGACAAATAATACCTAAAGAATTACTTAGAGCTCCAAGATTAGGATGTATTAATGTTCATGCTTCTTTACTACCTAAATTAAGAGGTGGTGCTCCTATTCATAAGGCTATAATAAATGGTTATTCAAAAACAGGAATAACTATTATGTATATGAATGAGAGAATGGATGAAGGAGATATTATATCTCAAAAAGAAGTAATGATAGAAGAAACAGATACCGCATCAACTCTTCATGATAAATTGATGATAGTAGGTAGAGATTTATTATTAGAAACATTACCTTCTATATTAGATCAAACTAATACAAGAACACCGCAAAATCATAGTGAAGCTACATATGCATTTACTATAAAAAGGGAAGAAGAAAAAATAGATTTTTCAAGAACTGAAAGACAAATAATAAATTTAATAAGAGGATTAAATTCATCTCCAGGTGCTTATTGTTATTTTGAAGGTAAAATATTAAAAGTATGGGAAGCTTATGCAACAAACAATTATCCTGAATGTTTTGATGGACAAATAACTAAAATATATAAAGATGGAATAGGTGTTAAGGTAAGTAATGGTGAAATAGTTTTAAAAGTAGTTCAATTAGAAGGTAAAAGTAAAATGAATGCAGTAGACTTTATCAATGGTTTAAAAAATAAAAATGAAATAATAGGAAAGATATTAGACTAATGTTTAAAAATAATGAATATGTAAAAAAAATTAAAGAATTATGGGCTATACCTAGATGGCATGCATTGATGGTAATAGGCATTTATATATTATTTTTTATAATAGTAGGAAGTATATTTGCTTTAAGTAAAGGAACTAAAAAATTAACTATTTTAGAACAATATAAGAGATTAGAAAATTATAGTTTCAATTATAAAATATTAGAAAATGAAATAATAGGTTCAGTTAATGATGAAATAACATTTAAATATAATAATGTTAATTATATATTAAAAGAGGATATATTATCTTGTGACATAGAAGAATGTAATATAGAATTTAAATATTTATTTGATTTATTTAGTCCAAATCAAATATCAGAATATATAGAAAATGGAACATTAATATCATCTACTAATTATACAAATGGTAAAATAGAAAAAAAATATGAAATAGATAATGAAAATGTAAAACAATATTTTAATTCTTTGAATACTTTTGAATTATTAATGATTGAAAATGAGAAAGAAGTAGAATTTAATCTTAATTTATCTAATTATATAAGTGAAAATAATCAAATTTTAATTAAATATAATTGATTCGACAATTATTTTATAATTTATATATTATACTTATTATGGTGATATAATGAGAAAAAAATTTAAAACAAAAAGAAGTAGGTTAAAAATACTTCTTTTTTTAATTATTCTTTATTTAATAATAGAAGGTTATATATATATATATTTATATATTAAATTACCTAAAACAAATGAAGAATTTTTAGAATATATAATAAATAAAACAGATTATAAAAAAGTATTTGTTTTAAAAGAGAATAATTTATTTGATAAATTATTTAGTTTAATTATGAATATTGATTTAAATGAACCAAAAACATTAGTTAGTAATTATACTTATAATGATATAATACCTGTTAATATAGAAATAAAACCAAATATTTATATTTTTAATACTCATCCTTTAGAAACATATAGTAATGAATCATTAGAAGCTACTAATATAACTCCTGATGTTATAATGGCATCATATTTATTACAAAAGAATTTAAGTAATTACAATATAAATTCTATTGTTGAAGAAACTAATTTTAATACTTATATGATAGAAAATAATTTAGATGGAACAAATCCTTATATTTTAGCTCGTCCTTTAATAGAAAAAAACATAGTTAAAAATAATTATGATTTAATAATAGATGTTCATAGAGATTCAATAAATAAAAAACAAAGTACAATAGAAATAAAAGGTAAAAAATACGCGAAAATATTATTTGTAATAGGAGATAAAAATGAAAATTATAAAGAAAATCTTGCTTTAGCAAATATTCTTAATGATTTAATTCCTGAAGATTATAAAGATATTTCAAGAGGTATTTATTTAAAACCAAATTGTTTGTTTAATCAAGATTTAAATTCAAATATGATTATCTTAGAAATAGGTGGATATCAAAATACATTTGATGAAGTATATAATTCAATTAATATAATAACTTCTATAATAAAGGAGTATTTAAATGAAGAAAGAGGATAAAATTTATTTAATTAAAAAAACATTTAAAACAATGTTTGTAATTTCATTTATAATTTATATGTCATTATTTATAATGAATAATACTGGATATTATAATTTTAGTTTAAAAAAGCAAAAAGAATTAACTGAAGAACAAATAAAAAAATTTGAAAATGATGTTAAAAATGGAGTTGATATAGACATAGAATCTTATCTTGAAGTTAAAAATGTATCATATCAAAATAATACCTCTAAATTAGGTCTTACTATATCAAGTGGTATTGAAAATATAGTTAAAAATAGTATTTATAAAATATTTGATTTAATAGGTGGTTTAGTAGAAGAAAATAAATAAAATAATTTTAAAATCTTTATGTTTAATATTATCCATGATATACTTAATATAGATTAAGATTGGAGTATAATTTATGATTATTGGATCACATGTTGAATATAAAAAAGAAACAGGATTATTAGGTAGTGTTTTATCATGTATAAATAATAAAGCTAATGCTTTTATGTTTTATACTGGAGCACCACAAAATACTGTTAGATCTTCAGTAAATGAAGATTTAACTATTAAAGCATTTGATAAAATGAAAGAAAATGATATAGATATAAATAATGTAATTGTTCATGCTCCTTATATAATAAATATGGCTAATAGTGATAATTATGATTTTAATGTTAAATTTTTAAAAGAAGAAATTGAAAGAGTTAAAAAATTAGGTGTTAAAAAAATAGTTATTCATCCTGGTAGTCATGTTGGTAAAGGTATATCATATGGAATAGAGTATATAATTAAAGTTTTAAATGAAGTAATAGATGATAGTGATATAATTATATTATTAGAAACAATGGCTGGCAAAGGTACTGAAATAGGTTCTAATTTTATGGAATTAAAACAAATAATAGATGGAATAGAATTAAAAGAAAAAATCGGTATTTGTCTCGATACATGTCATATAAATGATGCTTCTTATGATGTTTTAGATTTTGATAAAATATTAGATGAAATTGATGAAATAATAGGATTTGATTATATAAAATGTGTTCATATAAATGATAGTAAGAATATTAAAGGTAGTCATAAAGATAGACATGAAAATATTGGTTATGGAACAATAGGATTTGAAAATATGATTAAAATTATTTATAATGATAGACTAAAAAATGTTCCTAAAATATTAGAAACACCTTATATAAATAATACACCTGTTTATAAAGAAGAAATAGAAAGTATAAAACTAAAAAGATTTAATAATGAATTAAAGTAAATCTTTATATTTGTTTTTAAAATAAACATAAAGTTGTTCAACTTTATTATATCTATTTCCTAAACGATTTTTTAAATCATTTAAAATATTAATCGGATTACCATATATAATAGTTCTCCAATCATTTTTAATATATCTTATAATTAAAGAAGCTTCATCATTAGATAAAGTAATACCATTTTTATTCGAAAAGTTTAATACATCATTTAGATCAATTTTATCAATATATTCTTTAATAAGTTTTTCTTTCATAATTCACCTCATTTTATTATATGTAATTAAATTGTAAAGGTGGGATAATTTGAATAAAATAATTAAAAAAAGATTTAGTATATTAATAGTTTTAGTATTAGTATTGATGTCAATCATAATATGTAGTCTTTTTTTTGTTCAAATTATAAGAAATGACTTTTATAAAGAAAAGGTTAAAAAAAATAGTATTGTAATTACTTATGGTGATTCATCTCCTAGAGGTAGAATCTATGATAGAAATGGCAAATTAATTGTTGATAATGAAGCTGTTAAAGTAATTTACTATAAAAAACAAACTGGAGATACTAAAAAAGATGAAGTAGAAAAAGCTTATTCTTTAGCACGTATAATAGAAGTTGATTATAAAAATTTAAGTGAAAATAATTTAAAAGATTTTTATATGATTAATAATAATGATTTAGTTTTAGGTAAAATAAGTGATGAAGAATGGGAAAAATTAGAAAGAAGAGAAATAACTGATAATGATATTTATAAATATAAATTAGAAAGAATCACAAAAGAAGAATTAAGTGTTTATAAAGAAATAGATAAAGAAGCTGCTTATATTTATTATTTAATGAATAAAGGTTATTCATATTCAAATAAAGTTATAAAAAAAGATAATGTAACAGATTATGAATATGCTTTAATAGGAGAAATGATAGATACAATAAAAGGTATAAATATTAAATTAGATTGGACTAGAAAATATAATTATGGCAATGTATTTAAATCAATATTAGGTAATGTTTCAACTACTGAAACTGGTTTACCATATGAATTAAAAGATTATTATTTAGATTTAGGATATAGTTTAAATGATAGAGTAGGTTTAAATGGTATTGAATATCAATATGAAAGTATTTTAAAAGGTGTTAAAGATAAATATCAAGTATTAGATGGTTATCATTTATTAGAAGCTGGTAAAAGAGGTAATGATATCTATTTAACAATAGATATTGAGTTACAAAAAGGTTTAGAAAATATTTTAACGAAACAATTATTAGAAGCTAATAAATATCAAAATACAAAATATTATAATAAATCTTTTGCAGTTATTACAAATCCTAAGACTGGTGAAGTTTTAGCAATGGCAGGTAAACAAAGAGTATTAGAAAATGGTAAATATGTTATATATGATTATACTCCAGGTGTTATTACATCTCCTATTACAGTTGGATCAGTTGTTAAAGGAGCTTCGCATATTGTTGGTTATAATACAGGGGCTTTAAAAATAGGGGAAGTAAGATATGATACTTGTATTAAAATAGCGTCAACTCCTAAAAAATGTTCTTACGC
Organism: uncultured Muribaculaceae bacterium; assembly: GCA_964401535.1. GTDB lineage: Bacteria > Bacillota_I > Bacilli_A > RF39 > UBA660 > CAYNYX01. Next base: position 5,827 of record CAYNYX010000026.1, read on the forward strand.
TAATTTAGGTAATTTAAATGATATTGAAGCTTTACAAAAATCATCAAATGTTTATCAGTTTTTAACTGCTATAAAAGTTGGAGGAGGAACATATAAATATAATGGTTATTTAAATTTAAAAGAAGAAGCTTTTGATATTTATAGAAACACCTTTAAGGAATTTGGATTAGGTAGTTTTACAGAAATAGATTTACCTAATGAAGCATTAGGTTATGTAGGTGATAGTAAATTACCAGGCTATTTACTTGATTTCGCAATTGGTCAATATGATTCTTATACAACGATTCAACTTGCTCAATATGTAAGTACAATTGCTAATGATGGTAGTAGAATGAAACTTAATTTACTTAAAAAAGTATATGATGATAAAGATTTATTATATGAAGTAGAACCTACTTTATTAAATAAAGTAAATACAAAACAAGAATATATGAATAGAATAAAAGAAGGTTTTAGAAGAGTTGTAACTCATGGTACAGGATCTAGTTATGTCAATTCAAAATATAAATTTGCGGGTAAAACAGGGACTAGTGAAAGTTTTGCGGATACTAATAATGATGGAAAGATAGATACTGAAACAAAATCCAATGCTTTTATTGGTTATGCTCCATATAATAATCCTATAATGGCTATTGCTGTTACATCACCAGATGTTAGTAGTGGTAATTCTATAGCACCAATAAATAGGTTATTAACTAAAAAGATAACAGATTTGTATTTTCAAATATATAAATAAGTGATATAATGAATAAGAAATTTTAGTTAAATTATTGATTTTTCTTTTAAAAATTAAAATAGTTTGCTATAATAATTTCATGGTTATTTAAAAAGGAGGGATATTATGGCAAAAAAAGGAGAAGCAAGAGAAAGAATTACTTTAGTTTGCTCAGAATGTAAAGAAGAAAATTATCGTACTGAAAAAAATAAAAGAAATACTACTGATAGATTAGAATTAAATAAATTTTGTTCTAAATGTAAGAAAACAACAAATCATAAAGAAAAAAAATAAGGAGAAAAGATGATGAATAATAAGCATAATAAATATAATTCTCATGATTTTAAAGTAGTTGGTCAATTAAATACAGTGTATGATTATAAAAAAATGATTGAAGCAGCTAATGATCCATATTATGGACAAAATGTTATAAATACTGAGAAAATGGAATCTAATTCAAAGGCTAAAGTTCTTAGTAGAAGAAAGTATAAAAGACAATACTAGGAGGTAAATATGTTTAATGTTAATGATATTAAAAATGGTATGACTATTCTTTTTGAAGATAATATCTATACTGTTTTAGAATTTTTACATGTAAAACCAGGTAAAGGTGCTGCTTTTGTTAAAACAAAATTAAGAAATCTTAGAACAGGTTCTACTGTTGAAAAAACTTTTAATTCAAGTATTAAATTAGAAAAAGCAATGATTAGTAAACAACCAATGCAATATTTATATGGTAGTGGTGATGTTTATAATTTTATGAATATGGAGTCTTATGAACAAATTGAATTAAATAAAAATCAAATTGGTGAAGATTCAAAATATTTAAAAGATGGATTAGATGTTGAGTTAATATTCTATGAAGGAGAATTATTAGGAATTAATTTACCTGATAAAGTAGAATATGTAATAGCACATACTGAACCAGCTGTAAAAGGTAATACAACTAATAATGCACAAAAAGATGCAGAATTAGAAAATGGACTAAAAATAAGAGTTCCACTTTTCATTAATGAAGGTGAAAAGGTGTTAGTAACAACTAGTGATGGTAAATATTCATCAAGAGCATAGAGAAAAGTAATAAAAACTATTGACAAACATAAAATAATGATATATAATCATTAAGAAATGAAAAGGAAAGAAGAAGTATCCACTTCTCACCTGAGGAACATGAGTTCCTGGGTAAATGCCAGTTAAATTAACAGGTAAAGTGGGTATTTTGTATCCACTTTTTAATTTTAATACACTTGGAGGTGTTTTGTATAGCAAGTAATAAAGATTTATTTATTAACGAACAAATTCGTGCAAAAGAAGTAATGGTTATTGGACCAAATGGAGAACAATTAGGTACTAAAAACATTAACGATGCTCGTACTTTGGCTTCTTATGCAGGATTTGATTTAGTTATGATCAATGCAACATCAAATCCACCAGTATGTAAAATAATGGATTATAATAAGTTTAAGTATGAGAATAAAAAAAGACAAAAAGAAAACATGAAAAAACAAAGAGAATCTAATTTAGAAATGAAAGAATATAGATTATCAGTTACAATTGATGTTCATGATTTCAACACAAGAATTGTTAATGCAAAAAAATACTTAGAAAAAGGTCACAAAATAAAAGCTTCAATTCGTTTTAAGGGAAGAGAAATGGCTCATCCTGAATTAGGAAAAGAAGTATTATTACGTTTTGCAGACACTTTAAAAGATGTATCTGAGATAGAACAAAAGCCAGTAATGGATGGACGTTTTATGTCAATTATAATTATATCAAAAAAGGAAAAATAGGAGGAATATATATGCCAAAAATGAAAACACATAAAGGTACTAAAAAAGTATGTAATGTAAGACCAGGTGGAACTATTAAAATAGGTAAACCAGGAACAAGACATAATACAGGTAAAAAAAATGCTGCTTCTAATAGAACTGGAAGAAAAGGTTCATTATTAAGTAGTGCAGATTATAGTAGAATTAAGGATTTAATATAGGAGGTAGTTATGACAAGAGTTAAAGGTGGCACAATTAGTCGTGCTCGTCACAAAAAAGTTTTAAATGAAGCTAAAGGTTACTTTGGAAGTAAACATAGATTATATAGAACTGCACATGAGCAAGTAATGCATTCAGGTAAATATGCTTTTAGAGATAGAAGACAAAAGAAAAGAGATTTTAGAAAATTATGGATTACTAGAATCAATGCTGGATGTCGTGAATGTGGTATTAGTTATTCTAAATTTATCAATGGTTTATTAAAAGCTAATGTTGTTATCAATAGAAAAATGTTAAGTGAAATAGCAATCAACGATAAAGAAATGTTTGCTAAATTAGTTGAAACTGCTAAAAGTGCTTTAGATGGAACTTTAAAAGAAGAAAAAGTTACAGTAAAAGCAGCAAAAGTAGAAAAAGAAGTAGTTAAAGAAGAAAAACCAAAAAAAGTTGCTGAAAAAAAACCAGTAGCTAAAAAAACAACAACTAAGAAAACTGAAACTAAAGAAACAAAACCAGCAACTAAGAAAACAACAACTAAAAAAGTAGTTAAAGAAGAAAAGTAGTCAATTTGACTATTTTTTGTTATTGTGTATAATATTTGTAATAAAAGGGGTTGATATTTATGTTTATTGAAAATCTTAATAAAGATGATTTTAAAAATAAATATTTAGAAAACTTTAATGTTAGATTTACATATGGAAGTTTAACTGTTGAAGATGGTAAAAGTGATTATACTTCTATAGAAAATAGTATGAAAATATATAATAATATGCAGGCAATGATTGGGATAATGAAAATAAATAATAAATTATCGCCATATGATGTAATTGATATTGCTAATACTGTAAATAAAGGATTAAAAGAATTTGCGGAAGGTTTTAGAAAAATAAATATTATTATTCAAGGATCAACTATGGAAACAACAGATGCTAAAGATGTAAGAGAAGCAATGTATTATTTATTTAATAATTATTATAATATTTGGGACTATTTGCCATTCTATGAAAGAGAAGCAAGATTTCATCGAGAATTTATTAAAATTCATCCTTTTGAAGATGGTAATGGTAGAACTGCTAGAATAATAATGAATTACAATTTAATGAAAAATAATAAAGCTCCTATTGTTATAAGAAAAGAAGAAAGAAAAAAATATTTTAATTTTATAGAAAATAATAAAATTGAACAATTCGCAACATTTATTGAAGATAAATCAAAAGAAGAATTAGAAATTATGTTAAAACTATATGAAAATATATGTGGAGGCACTTTTGATAATAATGATGATGATATAAAGATTTACAAAATAAGTCATAAAATAAATTAGCACTCACACTTGACAAGTGCTAAAATAATGATATAATTATAATGTTAGTATATTTTACTAGCATTTTATTATTATAAAAAAGGAGGTAATAGTTTATGAATATGGAAGATAATACTAATGTTTTAGAAAAATATGGTAGAGATATTACTAAAAATGTTATGGATGGTAAAGTAGATCCAGTTATAGGTAGAGATGAAGAAATTCGTAACATTACCCGTATTTTATCTAGAAAAACAAAAAATAATCCTGTTTTAATTGGAGAACCAGGAGTAGGTAAAACTGCTATAGTAGAAGGTCTTGCTGCTCGTA
>CAYNYX010000027.1:0-10155 GCA_964401535.1 uncultured Muribaculaceae bacterium
TTATTTTATGTTGTTTATTAATTATATGTTAATTTTGTTAACTTTTAAGTAACAATCATTAAATTTAATAACTATATATTCCATGTATTTTATCTAATGTTGTAGATGGTAAAGAATCAATCTCCCAACTATTATTTATAAGTGTTAATGGTATTTCTAATGTATATTTTACTTTATCTTCTGTTTCTTTTATTTTTTTTAATTTGTAATCTAAAAATAATGTTGGATTATAATTACCTAATTCATCAGAAAACTCATTTATATAAGTATCTCTATATATATTCGCGTCATTTATTACTTTAGAATAATCCGTAACTGTTATTTCAGTTTCAACTAAAGCTTTATCCCCATCAATAGTTTCATTTTTAATTTTATATGTTAAATTCTGATAATGTTTTTTCATTATATTAGTATATTCATCTTTTTGACTTTGATTGTATTCTTCTCTATTTACTACTTCATTTAGATCACTTAAAATATCTTTATCTAGCGTTTGATATTTTGTAAACAAATCCTCTACTTTTTTAGTTGGAGTATTATTTAAATTACAACCACATAATAAAAATAAGCAAAATACTATAATTATTTTTTTCATAATTTATCACCTAATTATATATTGCTTATTTTATTTATATTTATACATTTTTAATATTATTTTTTATAACATCAATAGAATTTTGTAGTTTTTCTTCTTCAAATTTTGTTAAATTAACATATACTCTTTCTCTTATTCCATTCTTATTAATAATAGTAGGACCACCTACATAAACATCATTGTTTTCATCATAAGATGATACAGTTATAATACTATTTTCATCATTTAGTATAGCATTAGTAATTCTAACTAAACACATACCAATGCCATAACAAGTAGATCCTTTTCTATCAATTATTTCATAAGCAGCATTCTTAACATCATACATTATTTTATTTAATTCATCATCATTTAAAAAATCTTTTACATTTTGTAATCCAACAGTAGCATTACTCCAAGGAACTAATTCTGAATCACCATGTTCACCTATTACATACGCATGAACATTTTTAGGATTAATACTTAATTTATCACCTATCATATAACGAAGCCTTGCTGTATCAAGACTTGTACCACTGCCTATTACTTTACTTGCATCAAATCCAGAGTATTTCCAAGTTATATAAGTCATAATATCCAATGGATTTGTAGCAATCAAAAATATTCCTTTAAACCCACTTTTAACTACATTATCAATAATACTTTTAAATACTTCTTTATTTTTATCAATTAAATCAGTTCTTGTTTCTCCTGGTTCTTGATTTCTTCCTGCTGCTATACATATAATTGTAGCATCAGAGCAGTCACTATAATCTCCTACTTTTATATTCATTTTAGAAGGGCCAAAAGGTAAACAATGATTTAAATCCATTGCTTCCCCTTCTACTTTTCTAACATTTATATCTATTAATACTAATTCATTAACTGATGTTTTTTGATTTAATAAAGCATAAGCATAACTCATACCGACATTTCCACAACCTATTATAACAACTTTATTCATTTTTAAATTCCTTTCTAAAACTATTAGGTATTTCTTTTTTAACAATTATTTTTTTATTTGTAATTGGATGTATAAACTCTAAATAATAAGCAAATAAATATAACATTTTACCACCATTACCATATTTATTATCACCAACAATAGAATGGCCTATATCATTCATATGAACTCTTATTTGATGTTTTTTACCTGTTTTTATTTCTATATCTAATAAAGTATATTTACTATTATTTTTAATCTTTTTATATTTAGTTATAGCTTCTTCTCCATCATTTATTTTATTACTAGAATATACAAGCATTCTATTATTTTCTTTCAAATAAGATTTTATAGTGCCATTTTCTTTCAATACATTACCATTTACTAAAGCAATATATTTTCTAATAACTAGTTTGTCCCAATTATTTTGTAATATATCTTTAACTTTTTCATTTTTAGAAAACATTATTAATCCGGATGTTTCTTTATCTAATCTATGAATAACAAATATTTTATTATTTTTGTTTTTCCTTTTTACATAATTAGATACTAAATGATACATTGTATTTTCTTTTTCTTTTTCTGTTGAAATAGTTAACATATTACTTGGTTTATTAACAATTATCAATTCTTTATCTTCATATACTATTTCTATTTCAGTATTAGATCTTTCATTTTCTATTTTAAAATTACCTATTTCTACTATATCATTCATTTTTAAAACATAATCATATTTTGTTATAATCTTATTATTAACTAAAATATTTTTTCTTTTTAATAAAGATTTAATATTATTTTTAGATTTTCCTTCAATTCTATTTTTTAAAAACTCAAATAATATTTCTTCTTTTTCTACTTTATATTTCATAATAACTCCTTTATTAATTCTGATACACTATCACATACTTTATTTGTATGAAAACTAGCGATACTATTTTTTATTGCATACCCATCATATCTTTTAATCATTTCTATATCAGTATTACCATTACCAACTGTATAAATATTATCATAATCAATATTACATAATTCTTTTATTATATCTATGCAATTAGCTTTATCTACATTAGAAGGTACAATTTCTAACCCTTTTCCATGATTAACTACATATGCTTTAACATTAAATTTTTTTTCAAATTTCTTTTTAATTTTTAATGTTTTCTTAGTATTATCAAATATTAAAGCAATTTTAGTTATTTTTTCATTTTCTATATTTTTTGTTTTATTTAACATTGTAGATATAAAATCAATATTAAATTTATTTTTATTTATATATTTTAATATCTCATTTTTTATATCATCATTAAAATAATAATTTTTAATTATTTTATTATCTTTTATTATAGTTGTACCGTGATTAATTACTAAATAATTATATTTTATATTATACTTTTCTTCTACTTTTTTAAAATCTAAATAACTTCTTCCTGTTGCGATAACAAAAATATTGTTTTTCATAAATTTTTGTATTAATTTAACATTTAATTTTATATCATCATCATTTATATAAAATGTATCATCATAATCACTTACTAATAATTTCATAGAATCACCATATATTTACTCTCTTATTTAATTATAACAAAAAAATCAATATTTTCATATTGACTTTACATAAGTTTTAATTTTTAAATTTATATTTATAGTAAAGATTAAAATTTAAATAATTTAGTTATTTTATTTTTTAAATTATAACTATTACTATGACTTATATGCCCTAACCATGAGTTATAACTTAATTCACACTCTTTAAAATTAAGTTCATTAAGTTCATATTTTTTATTCTATTTCTTAATTTTTTTCTTTATTTTTTTGATACTGTTTTTTCTCACTAATATATAATTATGATATACGATATAACCACAAAAATTGATTCCATTTTTATTATGATAATATCTACTTTTATTATTTAATTCTAATTTTAGATTATTATTTAAAAATAATTCTATTTTGTTTTTGAATAATTTAGCTTTTTCTTTATTTGCAACTAATAATATAAAATCATCCATGTATCTAACATAATATTTAATTTTTAAATCATATTTTATATATTTATCCATTTCATTTAGATATATATTAGCATAATATTAACTAGTATAATTACCAATAGGTATCCCTTTTTCTAATTCATTATCATATATAAATTTATGTGTTAAACTGAGTACTTTTTTATCACTAATATATTTTTTCATTATATCAAATAATATTTTTTTATCAATGTTATAAAAGTATTTTTTGACATCACACTTAAGAACATAATAATCTTTATTTTTTATAATCATTTGTCTCATCATTCTTTGTAAGTCTTTTATTGCTTTATGAGTACCTCTTTTATCTATACAGGCATATGTATTATTAATGAATCTAGGTATTATGTAAGGTTTAATAAATGAATATATATACCATTGTTGAACTATTCTATCTTTGTAAGGTAAAGCTTTTATTACTCTTTGTTTAGGCTCATATATTGTAAATTCTCTATATTTTCCTAATTTATAGGTATTGTTTGTAATATTATCAATTAAATTGATTAAGTTATTTTCTAAATCTATTTCAAATAATATAACTTCTTTTTTATTTCTTTTTGTTTTGCTTGCTCTTATATGTGCATTATACATGTTTTCAAATATTAATTTCTCATTAAAACTTCTTTTTATTGTTTTAGACATGATTTTATAAATCCACCATTCAAATTGCACACATTAGTTATTTTTCTAGACCAAGCACCATAATTAGTACTGTTTATATACTTTCTTTTATATGATATTCTAACTAATGCTTTTAAAACTTTTAAATTTGTATCTAATAAATTTAAATATTCTAATCTTTTAGTTTTATTATATTCTTTACATGCTAGAATAAGATTATTTAATCCTTCATATACTATTTTTTTTATATCACTAACTATACCGTACCTTTCATATTTTGGATATTTTTCAGTTATCATGTAGATATAATGATATAAATTGATATATTTATTATATATATTTAAATCTTCTATATTATTTATTTATTAAATCCTTCACTTTCTTTAATATGTTTAATGATTCTATAGGACTTAAACAATCAGTATCAATGTTTTTTATATAATTTATTATTTTATTTATATCTTCTTCTTTATTTATTATTTCTACATTTAATTTTAAATTTTTAAATACTTTTTTATATTCTTCTATTTTATTTTTAGGAAATCCACATTTATTATATTCATTACTAAACTTAGTTGTTTTTAAAACCATATAATTATTTATATATGTACTATCTTCACCTATAAATATATAAAAATTACCACATTCAAATAAATACAATTTTTTAGGATCTCTTTCTTTTAATTTTTTATATTTTTCTATTATATTCATAAATCATACTTCTTTCTAATTAAAAAATAGAACAATAAAACTATATTTACTGCTCTACATATTTATCTGATTTTCATCATTTTATTACTCACCAGATAAAATATTATTATATTTTTTATTACAAAATGTAATAGGAATTAAATCTCTATGATAATATTTTATTTTTAAAATAAAACTTTTTATTTCATATTAATTAAGCTTTAAATTATCTTAATTTTATTATACAAAATCATATCGTAGTCTGCGAGAACAAAGCGAAACGAGTTGTTACTGTTACTATTGCCATTGTTGTTGTTGAAGTTGAACACCCCAGCATTAGACGAATTGTTGTAGTTGCCCCCGCGTTTGAACCAAGAGTTAGAACTATAAGGGAAGTTCGCGGTTTGTCGATTTAATACCTATCTTATCATTTTGATAAGACCTTTTTTATGAATGTTACAAATAACATTCGTTTTTGTTTTTACATTATATGCCCTCACCACCTTAAAAAGTGGTGGTTCGGGCATAAATACTCATTTAATTCTTTTATCGCAGAATTTAACTTCTTCTATTATTTTTTATCCTCGTAACAGTGTGAGAATAACCTTACGGTTATTCAGCTGCGAGAACAAAGCGAAACGAGTAGTAACTGTTACTACTGCCATAGTTGCCGTTGAAGTAGAACACCCCAGCACAAGACGAAAGGCTGAAGCCGCCCCCGCGTGCGAACCAATAGCTAGAACTACAAGGGAAGTCCGTGCAATCGTAATACCAGCCACCATATCCATATGTTTTTAAAGTTTCTTTTGTAGCATCTCCTAATAATCCTCTTGAATAGCTTGTATAAGAACTATCATATGCATAAGCATCATAATATTTTGTATTTGGAGCAGTACTAAATCCATTGAAAGAATTTGATGATTTCATATTACCCATTACGTATTCATAAGCTCCACCAGACATATCATATACTCCATATATGTTTCCTGTAGTTGATCCTAATGCATTTGTATAACTATTACATGTTGTCGTTTCTGATGAACCAGCTACATTTCCACATCCTGTTATAAAACTTGAATTATTATTTATTCCTACTTCAGTACATGTTCCATTGTTGCATTTACCATAATTTGATTGAGTTAAGTATGCTGTTGCTCCCCATTCCATATTCTTCATCATATGCGAATCTATTCCATTTGTTGTTGTATATGTTCCATCAGCGTTTAATGTACCTGTTTCACTTGTAAATCCATATGTATTATATGCTTTTTCCATATTTCTTGTTGCTTTAAACATTGAAGATACTGTTTTACTTCTTAATGAACTTAAATTTGGTTTTGAAGTTAAAGCAGTTATACTTCCTGTTGCTTCAAATTTTGATACCCATATTCCATTTAATTCCTTAGAACCAAATGTGAATGCTGGATGTGTTAAATATGTTCCATTAGTTGATCCTGTTGATTTTGCTGTATTTTTATTTTCAAATACTACTTCAATTGCTTGTTCTGGGACAGAACCATTTTGAGTATTAAATAACAAATATCTATATCTTGGTATCCATACATAATATACACTTATTGCACTTTCTGGAATTATTGTTCCTGCTGCTGCTGTACGGTAAGATGCTGTATTTACTGTTACGGCATTTGCCCATTGTTTATTTGCATAAGAATACCATGTTGTTGTTTGGTTTGCAACTTTTACAGTTCCATCATTAGCTATAGTTACTGGTATTAAACCTGTATAAAGTTCAGGTGTTGCTCCATTTAATATACTTTCAGCATATATCGAACTATTTACCACTATAGTCTTAGATACATTGGCTGTCTTTCCTGTACTCTTTGTTACCGTACATTTTATAACATGTGTTCCTACTGCTAGACTATTTGTGTTTGTTACTACTACATTACTCTTACTTGTGTCTATACAGCTTGTTGAACTTATACTTGCACCACCGTTTGCTGAGTAAGTAAAGTATGTAGATAATATTACATTACTATCTCCCTCTGTTATTGTTGCAGTTCCACTTGCTTTTAATGCAATTGTTGGCGAGTTTGTATCTATATATGTTGCTTGATATGCTGATACTGTTCCTATTTTTCCAGCATTACTTACAGCTCTCATATAAATATAACTTATTCCATTTGTTGTATCTACAATACTACTTCCATCTATCCAACTTCCTCCTGTTTGGGTACTTGATGATGTACTTATATAATATTGATATTTTGCTATTCCACTTGTACTTGTTGAAGCTGTACTTACTGATATTGTTCTTGTTAATGCATAAGTTGTACTTCCTCCTGTTATTACTGGAGCGGTCGGTATTTCTGTTTCCAATTTAGATATATAACTTGAGTTTGTACTACATAACCCTGCACCACTACACACTTTCACATAATATGTTGTTCCTGTTGTTGATGTTGTGGCACTTATGCTACTTCCTACAGTAGTTGGGTTTGTAGTTGTTCCATAATAATATGTGTTTCCACTTATATTACTTGCTCCACTTAAACTTAATGTATATGCTGATGTATGCCATGTTCCACTTGCTTTTGAATCACTTGCTGTTATTACTGGTACACTTGGTGTTGTTTTATCTAATTTAACTATATAACTACTATTTGTACTACATAATCCTGCTCCTGAACATACCTTTGTATAATATGTTGTACTTGCTGTATTACTTGTTATAGATATACTTGTTCCTGCTGTTGTTGGATTAGTAGTTGTTCCATAATAATATGTGTTTCCACTTATATTGTTTGCTCCACTAAGTGTTAATGTCGCATTTGCTTTATGCCAGTTATTTGATGCAATTGAATCATTAGAAGAAATAACTGGTACACTTGGTGTTGTTTTATCAAGTTTTACTATATAACTTGCATTTCCGCTACATGTTCCTGCCCCATTACATGCTTTTACATAATATGTTGTTGAAGCAGTATTTTCTATTATAGATATACTTGTTCCTGTATTGGTCATACTACTTGTACTTATTCCATAATAGTATGTTACTCCACTTAATGATGAAGAACCACTTACATTTAATGTTGTGTTTGCTTTATGCCAGTTATTACTTAAAATAGAATCGCTTGCTGAAATTGTTGGTATAGAAACACTTCCTGCATCTACTTTACTTATTACAATTGTTGATACTTCTGATATGTTTCCTACTAAGTCTTTTGAGAAAGCATAGTATGTTCCATTACTTGTAAAGTTTTTAGTTACTGTTGTATTTAAAGTATTTGTTATACTTGTCCAACTACAAGTATTAGAATTATTTGTTCCTGTTATACACCATGCACTTACTCCTGATAATGTATCTTTTAAGGTTAATGTTATATCTTCATTTGTTTTCCATGTTGTTGATGGTGTTGATGAACTTATTGTAGGTAATTGTCTATCTATATTTCCTACTGTTATTGATTCACTTCCTGAGTAGTTTACTCCATCATAACTTCTTGCAGTTATACTTGTTCCTGATACAGTAACTGGTATTTCTATACTTAGTTCAGTCACTGTTTCCCATTCTCCATCATTTATTCTATATGTGTTTGTATAACCTTCTGGATATGTTAATGTTACTACTTTTGATACTGCCCATTCTGTTGTATCTACTACTGCTGTTGGGATAGTCATTGCTATAGTTGTTCCTACTACTGTATTACTTGTTGTTGTTAATCCTGCATTATTACTTACTCTAACCTTTATATTATAATTTCCACTTGTTAAATTTTCAAATGTATAACTTGGATTTGTTCCATTATCTATCCATGTTGAACCATTATCTTTACTAAATTCATATTTTTGTAATTCAGATTCATTATCTGTTCCTGATGCTGATACAGTTATACTTCTTGTTGTTGTATTTGTGATAGTTGCATATACACTTGTTGGTGTAGTTTTATCTAATTTGACTATATAACTATTATTTCCACTACATGTTCCTGCTGTATTACATGCTTTTACATAATATGTTGTAGATGTTGTATCATTTATTATAGATATACTATTTCCTGTTGATGTCATACTTTCTATACTTGTTCCATAATAATATGTTACTGTACTTGTTGATGTTGCCCCACTTAAACCTAATGTGAAGTTTTTATTATGCCAGTTATTTGATGTAATTGAATCACTTGGTGTTATTACTGGTACAGTTGGTGTTCCTTTATCTAATTTAACTATATAACTTGTATTACTTGAACATGTTCCAGCTCCATTACATGCTTTTACATAATATGTTGTTGAGGCAGTATTCTCTGTTATTGATATACTATCTCCTACATTCAACATACTACTCTCACTTGTTCCATAGTAATATTCGATTCCACTTATACTACTTGAACCACTTATATTTAATATTGTATTTGCTTTATGCCAATTATTTGATAAAACTGAATCGCTTGCTAAAATAACTGGTACACTTGGTGTTGATGTATCTACTTTGTTTATTATAAATTCATACTCATCTGATATTGTTCCTACTACATCTCTAACAAATGCATAATATGTTCCATTCACATTTATTGTATGATTTATTGTTGTATTTGTTGTACTTGTTGTATTATTCCATTCACATGTTTCACTATCATTGATACTTGTAATACACCAGTTATTTACTCCTGATAAGTTATCACTTATATTTAATGTTACTTCATCTAATGTATTCCAAGAAGCATCTACATTAGATACTATTACACTTGGTTTAGTATAATCTATTTTTCCTATTAGGGCTTGATTTTCTAATGTTGTTACACCATCACTACTTTTTATAAATACTGTATTATCATAACTTGTTATAGTTATTGCTTGACTTGTTCCTTCTAATATAGTCCAATCTATTATTGTATTTAAACTACTATCTACTACTTTATATTGAGTTTCTACTCCTGCATCGTATGTTAAGGTTACACTTTTACTTTTTTCCCATGTTGTTGTATTATAACTTATTGTAGGTCTATTAAAACTATTTAATGTTACTGTTTCTTGTTTTGTTACACTACTATTTTCTCCATCTGATGAATTTGTTATTCTTACCTCTACTTTATATGTTGTATTTTGAGTTAAATTATTGAATAATTTAGTTGTTATTCTATTATTTCCACTTCCAGTTAATGTATCCCCTTTTATCCAATCTATTACTACTTCATCATTATTATTTAACAATCTAAATTCATAATTCTTTATAAAACTATCTGGTTCTGAAAATGATACTATTATATTCATAGTACTTGTTGTTTTTTCTATACTTATATTATTTATTACTGGAGCTGTACTATCTAAATTACTACAAT
>CAYNYX010000028.1:0-9817 GCA_964401535.1 uncultured Muribaculaceae bacterium
ATAGGTTTGAACTATGAACATTTAATTTAGGACAATTAAAAAGTGGATTTAAATCTAACCTATTATATGGGATGCTTAAATCTTTTGTATAAGAAATGGAATAATTAATATCATTGTCAATATTTTCACCAATAATAATACTTGGTTCATTAGAATATTGTGAAATGGTTTCAATTGCATTCATTTTCCTTAAATCAAAAGTTTCTTTTCCCTTTTCATCATATAAAGATAAGTTATATTTTACGGTGTATTTATCTAATAAGTTATCAGTGTGGAAAAGTGTAATTTCTTCTATATCTAATAATCCTTCTATTTGTTTATCAATAGAACAATTAGTTGTCATTTGTTTAGATACAATTGGTTCTTTTGGCTTCGGTTCAACTGATTTATTAGAATTTAAAGAATTTATATAAGTAAATAAAAATATAAGCCCTACAACATTTAATATAATAAATACAAAAATAACACTATCTTTTTTTAAATCCATATAATCGCCCTCTATTCTTTAAAATAATTATAACACATACTTTAAAAATATGATATATTTTTTATAAATTGTATAGTATAATAAAACAAAACCATTTAGGAGGTATAAATATGAAAACAATATTAACAGGTATTAGACCAACCGGTAATTTACATCTAGGACATTATTTTGGTACTGTAAATAATTGGGTAAAATTACAAGATAAATATAATTCGTATTTTGAGATAGCTGATGTTCAAGCTTTAACTGATAATTTTGATAATCCTGATAAAGTTAGAAAAAATGTAAAAGAAATAACTATAGATTTATTATCAGTAGGTATAGATCCAAATAAATCAGTGATTTTTATACAATCTATGATACCAGAAATAGCCGAATTAACTGTTTATTATTCTAATTTAGTAACAATGGCTCGATTATATAGAAACCCGACTGTAAAAACCGAAATAAAACAAAAAAAACAGTTATTTGGTAATGAAGGAGAAACAGTTACTTATGG
This sequence comes from uncultured Muribaculaceae bacterium, assembly GCA_964401535.1. Lineage (GTDB taxonomy): Bacteria > Bacillota_I > Bacilli_A > RF39 > UBA660 > CAYNYX01. Next base: position 987 of record CAYNYX010000028.1, read on the forward strand.
ATTTGTAGGTTATCCTGTTAGTCAAGCCGCTGATATTACAGCTTTAGATGGGGATGTTGTACCTTGTGGTGAAGATCAATTACCATTAGTTGAACAAACAAGAGAAATAGTAAGAAAATTTAATAATATATATGGTGAAACATTGAAAGAACCAGAACCTATTTTAAGTGAAATTGTTCGTATAAAAGGATTAGATGGTAATGAAAAAATGGGTAAAAGTTTAGGAAATGCCATATATTTAAACGATTCTGATGATGAAATAAGTAAAAAAATTATGCAAGCGGTTACAGATCCTAATAAAATTAAGAAAGATGATAAAGCTAATCCTAATATTTGTATGGTTTATTATTATCATAAAATGTTTAGCAATAATTTGAAAACAATTTGTGATGAATGTAAAAATGGAACTAGAGGATGTGTTTCTTGTAAAAAAGAATTAATAAATAATATAGAAGAGTTTTTAAAACCAATAAGAGAGAAAAGAAAATATTATGAGGAAAATCCTGAATTAGTAGATAAGATATTAATTGAAGGAACAAAAAAAGCTAAAGAGAAAGCTTTAGAAACTATTAAAAAAGTTAAAAAAAGTATGAAAATAGATTATTATGAATAATCTATTTTTTATATCATAAAATTAATGGGTGATTATCGTGATTTTAAAGGGATTCATAATAGGAATAGGCAAAATATTACCAGGTGTAAGTGGAGCGTTATTAGCTTTTTCTTTAGGAGTTTATGAAAAAAGTATTTTTATATTAAGCAATTTAAGAAAAGAATTACTCAATAATTTAAAATTCATTTTCTCTCTTTGTTTTGGTATAAGTCTTGCTATAATACTAGGGAGTAGAGTTATAAATTATTTGTTTATAAATTATAAAATACCAACTATGTATTTATTTATTGGATTGATAATAGGTACAATTCCCAATGTTTTAAAAAAAATATCATTTAATTTAAAACATTTTATTATTTGTATAATTAGTTTTACTTGTTTATTATCTTTAAGTTTTATTAAAACTGATTTAAATTTAGAATCTTATTTTATTTTAGGGTTAATAGAAGCTATATCTATTATTATCCCTGGAGTGAGTGGAACCGCTATTATGTTAATATTGGGTAATTATGATGATATGTTATCATTAATGATGAATCCTTTTCAATATAAAATAACTATATTTTTAATGGGGCTATTTATTGGAATATTGTTTTTAGCAAAAATAATGAATTTTTTGTTAAAAAAACATGTAAATGTTACATATTTTGTAATTGTTGGTTTTTTATTAGGATCTATATTTAATTTGTATATAAGTATCATGGATATTAAAATAAGTATATTAACAGGTATATTTAGTATGTTTTTGTTATTATTAGGAATATTTATATCAAAAAATTTAAATAAAAACGAAAAAAAAATTAGTTTACACTAATCTTCATATATTTCTATTGCACCGACTGGGCAACCATCTTTAATTTCTTCTATTTCTTCTAAATCATCTTTTATTTCAGTGATTTTTGTTTCTGCTAGACCATCTTTTCCTTGAGTAAAAACTTGTTCTAAATTGGTAAAACAAAATCCACAACCAATACAAGTATCTTTATCTACTTTTACATTTTTCATAAACTTCCTCCTTTATTTATTTTATCATAGATTTAAGATTTAGATTAATATTTTAATAAAAAGTAGCTATTATTCATATAAAATGTAAAACTTAAGTATATTAAAACAATATAACTTTATTTTAAAAAAGCTTGTAATGTTTATACTTTTATGTTAATATTATAATGGTGGTAAGATATGAAGAAATTAGGTAAGATATTACTTACAATACTTGAAATAGCAATAATAATATATGTTATATTTGTAACAACTTGTTTGCTATGTAAAAATAAATATGGTTATACACAATTTGGAAAAAGCACATTAATTTCAATAAATGATGATAATAGTGCTGAATTAGTTGATTTTGAAAGTGGTAATTTAGTAATAGTAGACAGCGCTAAATTTAATAATATAGAAGCTGAAGATGAACTATATTATTATGATACTGTGGGAAATTCCTATGTTATAAGAAAAGGTAAAGTATCTGAAAAAAGTGGCGATAGTTATAGTGCTGTATATGTAATTGATAATAATTCTATATCAAATGATAGAATTATCGGAAAGTTTTCTAAAAAATATTCATCTTTAGGATTAATTTTAGATATATTAGAATCTAGAATAGGATTCTTACTTATAGTTATATTACCAATATTCTTATTATTTATATATCAAATATATAAAATGGTAGTATTAGTTAAATATGATGATACAAAAAAAGAGATTTAAGCAAATCTCTTTTCTTTTGTTTTAAATATTGATTTACAAATAATAAAGAAACATATTATTGCGAAAAAGGAAAAAACCATTTTCATATCATTATTTGTACCAAATTTTACTATTAAAATAGTAATCATTATCTGAATTGTAGCTAATATATTAGATATTATATCTAATGTACTTAGTGTTCTAATTTGTTTATCAGTCATATATAACCCCCCTTTATATAATTCCCGCTTTTTTCTTGAAGTGGTTACTATTCTATCACTTTTTTTAAATTTGTCAAATTCATACAAAAATATGTCATTTTATGTTATAATGTATAAGAATAGTGTAGGTGATTGAATGAAAAAGTTTTTAGTCTTAATTCCAATATTATTAATACTAATATTGAATAAAACTTATGCTATTTTTTATTCAAGAACTAATGGAAATACTGATATAGCTTTAGCTACTTGGAATATTGATTTAAATGATAATACTTTAACATCAGTTTATAATAATGAAGTATTAATTAATAACATAATATGGGAAAATATTCATGCTAATCAAAATACAGTTGCACCAGGTAGTAGAGGTCATTTTAATATAATAATTAATCCTAATGATACCGATGTAGCATTTCGTTTTGATGTATCATATATAGATAAAAGTATAGATATTTCTAAAACTTTAACAGTTACTAATATGACTTTAGATGGTGTAAATTTAAATAAAACTGCTAATGATACATATACAGGAGTGTTTAATCTTAATGATTCATCAAAAACATTAACTGTTTATTTAGAATGGATAAACGATGAAGAAAATAATGATAATGATTCAAATATAGGTTTAGGTAGCGAAATGGAAGAAACTGTCTTTAATTTTAAAGCAACCCAATATTATGGTGATGTAATAGAGGTGGAAAATGAGTGAAATTAAATATCATAAAATAAAAATTTTAATTTTATTTCTATTATTATTTATTTTATTATATCTTCTTTTATTTGTTATAAGTAAAACTTATGCCAGTTATGAATCTGATGGTGGCATTAATTTAGATGTTCAAGCAGCTTTATATATATTTGATGAAGGTAAAATGAATTTTAACATTGATTTAGATAAATTAGTTCCTTCAGAAGAACCATATATTTATACATTTACTATATCTAATTATGATGGTAGTAAAAGAAGTGATGTCGATATGGAATATAATATATCAATGCTTACAACTACTAATTTACCTTTAACTTATGAATTATATTATAATCAAAATCATGATGAAATTGGTGCTGACAACATTATAAGTGATATGGAATATAAAACTGATATTGATGGAACTTGGTATCGAGCAGTGGATTGTCCAAATACTTATACATTCAATTATAATGTTAATAAAATAGATACATATCATTTAGTTGTGTATTTCCCAATTTCTTATTCAAACATGCTTGGATATGATGGTTTAACAGATAATATAGAAATAACAATAAATTCTAAACAAAGATTAGTGGAGTGATACTATGAAACACATAAAAATACCTAAAAAACTAGTTATAATAGTAATACTAATTACTATAGTTTCAGTATTACTTGTAAATAGTACAATAGGTAGATATATATATAATAGTTTAAATAATCATCTTTTAGAAAGTCAAAATTTTTATTTTGATAGTTCTATATTAACAATTAATAGTAATACATATAGTGTTAGTAATTGGGATGGTGTTAACCCATATGTGTTAACTATTGATGTTAATAGCAAGAAAAATGATCTTATATCAACAAATGTAGATGTTAAATACGATATATTTGTATCTTGTCCCAATACGGTTTTATGTACTGTAAATAAAGAAAAAGGAATAATATCTAGAAATAATAAAACCGATAGTTATATTATTACTGTAACCCCATTAAACAATTTTTATGAAGGAAATACAGTAACTATAAGTACTAGTGCTACATCGACATATCCTTATACAAAAACATTATCAGCTAATTATATTATAGGTGTTGAAAATTATGGATTTTCTTATGATATAGAAGATAGTTCTGGTGCAAAATACTTAACTTTGGAACTTACAAATTCTAAGCCTTATTATGAAGTTATAGAAGCTTTTGATGATTATGCAATAGGAGATCATGTTTCTTTAAATGATTATAATGATTTACCTAATAATAAAAAGGCATATTGTGTATCTCATAGAGTTACTGTTGGATTTGATCCTAATATATTGTCATTAGATTTAACAGATAATGTTTATATAGATAATATATCATATCAAACAACTAGTATAAATGGTTATAATTATATCAATAGTATTACATTTGATGTACCAGCTATTTATAATGAACAAATAAATTTTTATAAAAAAAATGTAAGTATGAATTACAATTTAAATAACTCAAGTATAACTGTTAATGTTGATAATTGATATAAAGTCATGTTATAATAAATTGAATAGAAAATAGGTGGATTATGAATATATTAAATTGTTATATAGAATTTAAATATAGAAATATATATAGTTATGTTGATATATTAGTTTCTGGTATTAAAACCGATTTTTCTAGAAATGTAGTAAATAAATTAATTGATACATATATTAAAACTTATTATTTTCATCATTTACAAACTTTAGATGAAGTAGAAGAATATAATATCGAAGTAATAATATCAGAATTTAATGGTAAAGCTTTAGAAATAATATATGAATTAGATGATAGTATAAATAAAGAAAAAGCTACTAATTTAGTAAATATATTTAAAGATATAGTATTATGTGCAATAAAAATAGATAAAATTGATGATAGTTTTAAAAGAGAAGATAGAATTAATGAAATTAAAAAAATAATTAAAAAATATAAATATAATGAAGATTTATTAAATGATTTAAGTAAAACTAAGTTAGTAAATAATAATATAGAGAATAAGTTTTTAAAAGGTTTAATTAAAGAAGATTTTGAATTAAAATATAATTTATATCGTAATAAAAAGAATATTTATTATGTCATATTAAATAGTCAAATAAATCAACTAAAAAAATATTATAGTGAAAAATCTATAAAAAAGAATTTAAATAAAGAAAAAATAGCAAAAAAGAAGTTTATAACAACTATTAATCTATTAAATATTGATATTTTATATAAAATTATGAATAGTGAAAATATTGATTACTATTTTATCAATATTCCTGAATGTTTATTGGAAGATAAAGAAGAAATATTGGAAATTTTAAATATGATTGATAATGAATATGTAAGAGAACATATAGTATTATTGATAGATTACAATTACTATTTAAATCATAAAAAAATATTGAATTTGATTGATATAAAATATTCATTTGCTGCAATAGTAGATATGTCACATATAAGAGATGTAGAAGAAAAAATAGAGAATGTTGAAATCATTAAAATATTTGATTATGTTGTTATTGATAAAGTAAAATCTAAAGATTATGAAATAGTAAATAAATATGAATCAATAACAGGTAAACAAATATTCATAAATGAATTAGATAATGAGGAGTAAATATGAGTACGTACATTAACTTTTTGTTTGAATTTTTAAGTATATTTTTTAATGGTTTATTAAGTATCATTAAAGGTATTTTTGGTGGGTTTGTTAAAATGTTTGATGTATCTGCCTATATTGCTGTTATCAATCAATATAAAGATACAATAGAAGGTGGCGGATGGCTTGTTGTAGTTATTGCTATAATTTCTATGGTAATAATCCTTGGCTTAATGGTTTTAATAATTGTATTTTTTGTAAGAAAATATTTAAGATTTAGAAGAACTTTAGTAGATCAAGAATCTATGTTAGAAGAATTAGGTGAATTAAATAAAAAAGTTGCTGATTTAGTTCAAGAAAAACAAAAGATTTTAGCAATGAAGGTATCACAATTAGGTTTAAAACCTGGTGATGATTTAGAAACTAACGAAGAAAAAGAAGAACAAGTATCTAGTGATAACATAAGATTCTCAAAATTAAATAATATTGATGTACAATACAAGGATTATAGTGTTCAAAATTATGGCAACAATTTTACTTTAAAGGAATTTGTTAATTTTTTTAGAAACTTTGCTGCATCTAAATTAAAATTGTATTATTCAGAAGAAATGATTAGATTATTTGTATCTTCACTTGCTTCAACGAAATTAGTTATATTACAAGGTATATCTGGTACAGGTAAAACTTCATTAGCATATGCTTTTGGTAAATTTATAAAAAATGATGCAGTAATAGCTTCTGTTCAACCATCATGGAGAGATAGAACAGAATTATTTGGTTATTTTAATGAATTTACAAAGAAATTTAATGAAACAGAAGTTTTAAAAAAATTATATGAAGCTGGATATAATGATGATTTATATGTAATAGTTTTGGATGAAATGAACATTTCTCGTGTTGAATATTATTTTGCTGAAATGTTATCAATACTAGAAATGCCTTCAAGAAGTGAATGGATTGTTGAATTAGTACCTAGTGTTTGGGATACTGATCCTAAACGACTTAAAAATGGTAAACTTTGTATTCCAGGTAATGCTTGGTACATAGGTACTATCAATAACGATGATTCAACATTCAGTGTTACAGATAAAGTATATGACCGTGCTATGCCTATTGACATAAATGATAAAGGTAAAGCTTTTGAACCAATTCCTACTGATGCTATGAATATAAATAATACGTATTTAGAGGGACTATTTAAAGCAGCAATAAAAAGTAATCCTATTTCTAAAGAAACATTAGATGCAATAGAGAATATGGATAATTACTTTATTACTCATTTTAGAATAGCATTTGGTAATCGTATTGTTAAACAAATGAATGATTTCGTTCCAGTATATATAGAATGTGGTGGAAAAGAAATAGATGGTGTAGATTACTTTGTAGCTCGTAAAATATTGAGAAAACTTGAACAATTGAATTTATCATATATAAGAGATGAAATAGATGAATTCATTAAATATTTAGATAAAGAATTTGGTAAAGAAAATTTTAGAGAGTGTAAAGAATATTTATTAAGACTTAGAAAAATGTCATAGGAGGATTTATGAATTCAGTTGAAAACTCATATAATAAATATAAAGATGCATTTACTGAATCTATTGATTCTAAAATGAATGTTAAAATAGATTATGAAAAAAAATGTGTTGATTTAACATGGGTAGATATATTTGAAGATACAATTAGATATATAGATAATATCGTAAAAAATCCTAAAAAATTCATTATAAATGAAGAAGAAATTGTAAAGGTTGAATTAGCAAAAAGGGTAACTGTAGAAAGTGTTATTCATTTAACACAACATACTAATTTAATAACAGATTATGATCCTGTAAAAGGTGATGTAAAACCTTCTAAGATATTAAATATTAATAAAGAAGAAAGTCTAGATACGTATGAAAATAGAGTAATTTTTACTTTAATTAAAAGAATGAATACATTTTTATTTGAACATGAAAAAGATAGTGATATAGATTCATATTGTAATGATATAAAATCTATAGAATATAAAGCTAATACAATAATGGAAAATGAAAAAGTGAATTTGTCTTTAAAATTAGATTCTAATGATAGTGGTAGTATAGCTGTTGGAACTAAAAATGGAATTGGTATAAAAGAAAGACTAAAACGAATTGATGTTCAAATGGCTGGATTGATAAATAGTGAATTATATAAAGCTTTAGAAAAATTGAAAGTTCCTAATGTAAATCCGCCAGTTAGAAGAACTAATGTTATATTAAAAAATCCAAACTTTATAAAAGCGATGGAATTATGGAATTTTTTATACAATTTTGATGGCAAAAATTATACTATAACTAAAGATAATCAAGATTATATGGATAATAGTTTTGCTAAAGAACAATTTGATGAAACATTTTTATTTAATTACATGATATTAAATTCAATTACTGATTATTCATCTAAACTAACAACATCTAAGATAGTAGAATTAACAGTATCTAAAATAGTAGATACTATATTAGATAATGATGAAGAAATAAGTAAAAAAGATTTTGATGAAATAATAGGTAAAGAATATAAAAAAGCAAAAGAAAACATTAAAAATAGAGATGAAATAATAAGTAATGTATTTAATCAAAGATTTGATAAAATTATTAAATCATTTGATGAAAGTTGTAAAATATTGAAAGAGGGATAGTATGTTGAATAAAATAAGGGAAAATAAAATATTTAAAATAGTATTTAAAATAATTGAATGTATAGTATTTATAATGATTGGATTATATGTATTATTGATAGTATTTCAAAAAATAAGTAATAATTCATCTTTATTTGGTGTTAGAGTATTTACAGTAGCATCAAATAGTATGAAACCTGTATATGAAATAGGTGATGTAATTGTTATTAAAGATTTTGATTCCAAAGAATTAAAAATAGGTGATGATATTACATATTTAGGATCATCTGGTGATGTAGCAGGCAAAATAGTAACCCATCGTATTATAGAAATTAATGATGATATTGGTATTTTTATGAGACAGGCTGATAAGAGGG
>CAYNYX010000029.1:0-9473 GCA_964401535.1 uncultured Muribaculaceae bacterium
AGATCCAGCAACAGTTGAATTCTGCCATAATATAGGATTAACTTATGTATCTTGTTCACCATTTAGAGTACCAATTGCAAGACTTGCTGCTGCACAAGCTGCTTTAAAGTCTAATGAACAAAAATAATTAAACTATAAAGGTCAGAATATTATTTCTGACTTTTTGTATGCGAATCATCATTTAAAATATTCTTTTTAAATTTATAATAAAAAAATTATATACTTATAGAAAAATAATTAATAAAGTGATATACTATATGACATAGGAAGTGATAATATGGGATATATTGATTACAATGATAATGAATCAATAGTAGAATTAGATGGATTTGCAGAGTGTGTGGAAGATGTTGATGGCAATTTTGTAGCATTTAATCGTTCTTTAGCAACTCAGTATATAAATGCTATGATAGATGAAGATTTCTTTAAATTAGGAGAAGTGTCATATGATTTATTATGTACATTAACTATATGGAATAATGATAGTAATATTAGTGATTTAGCTATTCTTGATGGAAGTTTAAAAACATGCAAAAATAGAACATTTATTGAGGCTATTATTGATAATCATGCATATAAAGTTGGAGATGCATATATTAATAATATTTATAATGATATTGATCCTAAACTTATTGCTATGATGATAGAGTGTAGTGATGAATATAGATATTATTTGCGTAATGAATTATATCCTTTATTAGATGAAGAAGAATGGTTTAAATTAATTCAAGATGTATTTGATGAATTAAATATAATTTATTTAGCAGCAGATCAAGAAAAACAACAAGAATTATTAATAAGAGTGAAAAATGTTTTACCTAATATAACAGTATCTAAGAAATATAAAACTAAAACATATAAATTAAAACCTAATGAATTTATAAAAAAAGTAATGCAATAATACATTAAATAAAAGTATATGTTATAATAAATATGAGGTGAAAGAATGAATAATGAAGAAATAAGAAATAAAGCAATTGAAATAATTAAAAATAATTGTAATGAAAAAGGATATTGTGCTTTAACATTAATGGATACTGATGGTAGACCAAATACAACAACAATAACACCATCAAAATCTGATGGATTAAAATGGATAACATTTTGTACAGGATATGGAACTAGAACAGAAAGAATAGAATTTAGTAAAGATGCTTGTGTATGTTTTAATTCACCTACATATCATATTTCAATAAAAGGTAAAATGAAAATAATAACTGATCCAGAAGTAAAAAAAGAAATGTGGTACGAAGGTTTAGCACATCATTTTAGTGGACCTGAAGATCCAGGTTATGTAGTACTTAAATTTATAGCTGATAGTTATACATTATTTATTGATTGGCAAACATTAAGAGAAACTATATAATAAAATGTAAAGTAAATAAAAAAAATAATAAAAGGGTTGCTAAAACTCTTTTTTATATTTATAATTAAACTAGGTGATTAAAATGAAAATATTGTGTATTGGACTTTCTTCATATGATATTACCTATCCAATGGATAGTTTTATAATAGAAAATACTAAAAATAGAATTCATAATAGAGTAGAATGTGGTGGGGGACCTTCTAATAATGCTGCTTATTTATTAGGTAAATGGAATCAAGAAGTTTATTATGCTGGTTGTGTAGGTAGTGATTCTTATGGAAAAAAAATAAAAGAAGAATTAGAATCTGTTAATGTAAATACAGAATATTTAGAAACTAAAAAAAATGTAACAACTGTTACAAGTACTATAATTGCTAATACTACTAAAGGGACTAGAACAATTCTTACATATTGTCCAGATGATAATAAATTAGAAGATATTGATATTGATTTTACTCCTGATATAATACTAATGGATGGACAAGAATATGAAGCATCATTAAAATTGTTACAAAAATTTCCTAATGCTATTAGTGTAATAGATGCTAGTAGACCTAAAGAAGAAATAATAGATTTATCAAAAAAAGTGAAATATTTAGTATGTGCTAAAGCATTTGCAGAAGCTATAACAAAAACTAAATTTGATTATGATAATACTGATACTATAGTATCAATATATCAAAAAATGAAAGAAATATTTAAAAACAATATTATTATTACATTGGAATCAAAAGGGTCATTATATGAAAAAGATGGTAAAATTAAAATTATGCCATCATTAAAAGTAACACCTGTAGATTCAACAGGAGCAGGAGATTTTTTTCATGGGGCATTTACTTATGGTATAGCTAATAAATATGATATTGAAGAAATTGTAAAAATATCTAATATTACAGGAGCTTTATCAGTAACAAAAATAGGAGCTAAAGCATCTGCACCTGAATTAAAAGAAGTATTTAAAATATATGAAGAATATAAATGATATCGTTTTTGTTGATAGTTTACCTGCATTAGATTTACATGGTTACATAAAAGATGAAGCAACTGTACTGGTTAATGATTTTATTAATGAAAATATTAAATTAAAAAATGAATTTATTTCAATAATACATGGAAAAGGAACTGGTATTTTAAAGTTACATGTTCATGATATATTAAATAAAAATGGGAAAGTAATGGAATATAAAACATATTATTATAATGATGGTTGTACAATTGTTAAATTAAAAATTTGACAATTTTTTTAAAAAATGCTAATATATGTAGGCAAATGGAAAATTAGTAATATAATTGCTTGACAATTACTATTTTCTATGATAATATATGCGTATCTTTTAAAGGGGGAATTTATTATGTATAATGAAAGAAAAGATACTTTTTCAATAAGAGAAATTCTTATTCAAATATTATGTATTATATTATTTATATTCCTTTTAATTTGGTTATTTCCAACTAAAAGTTATATAAAGAATAATGGAGGAACAGCTTCTTCACAACAAGTTGTAGATGCATTATTTAATTCTAATGTGCAAACTATGAAAGAAGCAGCAGTAGGATATTATACAACTGCTAGATTACCAAAGAAAGTAGGGGAAACCTCAACTATTACTTTAGGTAAAATGTTAGAACAAAAATTAATCTTACCATTTGTTGATAGTAATGGTAAAACTTGTGATATGGATAATTCATATGTTCAAATTGTTAAAGAAAAAGATCAATATACAATGAAAGTTAATTTAGTTTGTTCAAGTAATTCAGATTATATTCTAGTATATTTAGGATGTTATGATTACTGTGAAGGTTCTATTTGTGAGAAACAAACAACAGAAACTAAAAAAGTTGTAAATGTTAAAAAATATAAATATGTTAAAACTACTGAAGAAACATGTACTTGGTCTGATTGGTCAAGTTGGTCAACAAGTCCAGTAACAGCAAGTGCTACTGTTAATGTTGATAGAACATGGGTAAGTACAGGTGGTTCATATTGTACTGGTTATACTGATACATATGATTATAAAGAACCAATTGTTAAAAATGTAAGTAATACTACTACTGGTAGCAAAGTAACACCACAATGTAATTATGATTTATATAATGTATTATTATCAGATCTTGTAACTTGTGCCCAAAATGCGTCAGTTATGTATGATACTACTAAAACATGTCCATCTGGATATAAATTAAATAGTAACAAATCTTTATGTATAAGTACTACATCAAAAGCTTTATCAGCAGATCAATGGGTTATAACTAATAGAGGAGTTGTATTTAAAGAATCAAAAGTTAGCAATTCTTCAGTACATTATTTAAATGAAGTTGTTCGTATTGGAGTTAATTCATGTAATGGATGTGAATATTCGATAAATTATATATATGATTTAGAAAAGAAACAATCTGCAAGTTGCCCATCAGATTATCCAACATTGATAGATGGTAGATGTTATAAAACAACTAGTTATACAACTAAAAAAGGTGAAGCATATTGTGATGAAAGCATGGATTTCAGATTAATAAATTATAATGGTACTTTGGTATGTCAAGATAAAGAAAGTGGTTTAAAATCTACATGTCCTTCTGGAACATCTAGAGGTAGTGATGGATATTGTTATAAGAAAACAACAACTACTACAACAACAAAAGAATGTCCAACTGGATATAACTTTACTGATAGTACAAAAACAAAATGTTCTAAAGTAACAGGTTCATCATGTTCTAGTTATTCTGGTTCATCAGGATATTATAGTTATAGATATCAAACTAAAACATGTACACCAGCAAAAACTGAAGTTAAATATAGTACATCAAAAAGTGATAGTAGTTTAACTAAAATAGGTTATAAATTAGTGAAAACAGAAAGTAAGGGTTAATATACTCTTTCTTTTTTTGCTTTACATTTAGAGAATTATTTGTTTGACTTTAATATCAATTTATGGTATCATATTTTTATGATAGAGATAGTATAAAATAGAAGGGAGAGTTTAAAATATGAGAGAAACATATCTATTCGAATATATTGACGAAGTAAAATTTAAAAAGCTTGAAAGATCATTGAAAAAGTACAATATGTTAGCATTTAAAAAATTGTATTTTGAATTCTATCCAGCATTAAAAGAAGGAAATTTTCTTGGTGAAATGGTACTTGATGATTTAGAAAAGAAAACTAAAAAATATGAGCTAAAATTACCAACTGATGCTATGTTTGCTAAAGTACATGGAAATATAAAATTACATTATTTTGTATATGAAGATAATAAAACTGTTATGTTAGATACAATAACACCAGAAGATATTTTAACAGAAGGTCATCAATCAGAATTAGAAACATATAAGGGTGTTATGGTTTCTAAACAACATTCTGATAAAGATTTATTTAAAATTAATTTACTAAATATGATTGAAAAGTAATAAAAAAAAGTTGAATTCAACTTTTTTTATTGATTTGATATGTATTTATAATAGTTACTTTTAATAATTAATTTGCTTATTGTAATTCTATTATCAACTTCATTACTAATAAGTGTTGTATCATATTTATCATCTGTTATCTTATCTTTAGAAGTACCATAATCAGATTTCCAAAAACGATTGTGAAAAATGGCTAAGCCATATGAATTACTAAAAATATCTTTACCTACAAATAATCTTGAATCAAATTCAATTCCAAATAAATTATAAATAGTAGGTAACACATCAATAGCACTTGTTATTTTACTTATTTTGATATCTTTTACTTTATTATTCCAAATTATCAATTGACCTCTATTTACTTCTATAGCTTCATCTTTTTTATATGATGATATGGTATTAATATCAGAAATAGTAAGATTATATGGATAATGATCTGGCGCTAAAACTATTACTGTATCATCTAGTATGTTAGCTTCTTCTAATTTTTTTATTAATAGTTCTATAGCTCTATCTAATTCAATTTGAGATGCTAGATAAGCTTTAATAGGAACATTGTATTTTAAATCTTTGACTAAAGATTTGTTTTTAATATACATATTATTACTAGAATTGTAAGGAAGATGCCCTGAATTTGTCATATAATATGCTACAAAAGGTTCACCTTTATTTATATAATCGTCTATACTAGCAGTTATTAATTCAACATCACTATTGTTGTTAGGCCATGGTCTACAATTCATCTTTTTTTCTAAACCATTACCACAAGCTTTATAACTATCAAATCCTAAAGCTTTTAAATATTTGTTTCTATTTTGATAAGTATATATTTGGTTATGGTATGAATAAGTATTATAACCAATACTTTTAAATATATTTCCTAAACCATAAGGAAATGAATTGGTTCCTTTTTTCCATATATCAACTATACTACTATCAGGATATAAACCTGTTAGAATTTGAAATTCTCCACCTAATGTACTAAGACTATTTGATGAATAATAGTTTTCAAAAATAAATCCAGAATTAATTAATTTATATAATGTTGGTGTTAATTCTTCAGAAATTCCCATATCACTAAAACTTTCTGCAGTTATATATATTAAATTTTTACCTTCAAATAAACCTGTATATTTATTTTTCTCAGTAGGTTGTTGTTTAGATATATAATTATTTATTTTTTCTATTTCTTTATTGGTAGTACTTTTAGTAAGGTTTAAATCTAATTCATTATATTCATATTCCATTATATCATCTGTTTTTGGTTTGATAACAGTATCTATTAATACTTCCTTAAATCCAAATATAGATCGATATCCATTGATGAGTAAAGCATTATATATACCTAACTTTTCTATATTTAATGAATTGTCATTAATATCGTTTAATAAATAATGGGCTGAATATTTTTCTTCTTTATTGATATAAACATTTAAATAAAAGGATGATAAACCTATTATTATAATAAGTATATAGGTTATATATTCTTTTAAGTGTAATTTAGTTAAAGTGTATTTCTTTTTAAATATTAAAAGAAGTGTAAATGGTAAGAAAAATAACAAAATTCCATATATATTAGTTAGAATAGATGTTAATATTTCATTACCTAATCCTTGCATTTGATCTGTTTGTTTAAAATAGTCAAATGTAAAAGAGAAACCATATACTTTATTAAATACAAATTGTAAACTAAACCAAAATCCTGATATAAATAACCATACATAAAGTATAATTTTATTTATTTTATCTTTAAATATTCCTGTTATTATTGTTAATACAGTTGAAAATATAATAATAAAGAGAAATTTATTAATGATATTTATTTTAGTAAAACTATCATACATTAAAAAACTATAGGTTATTTCGAAAAAAATAGTTATTAAATAAAAAGTGATAAATCTTTTTAATGTAGTTTTCATATCTTACCTCCATAATAATTGTATATTATAAATGATAAGAATGCAAATAAAAAATATAAAATTTTTATATTTAAAATAAATTTTATATTTTTGTAAATATTTATCTTGATTTTGTGTTATTTATTGTTGCATTAATATTATTTTGTTCTTTTCTTTTATTTTGAAGTGATTGAATAAGTTGTTGTCCTAATTCAGTAGTTTTAAATAAGTGAGCATTTCTTTGAATATCTTTCATTATTTCATCTCTAAATATTGTATAAGTTTTACCACTTAAATTTAAATTGCCAGCTATAATTGCCATATCTTCTATAACTTGTTCACCATTACATGAAGCAAGTTCTTGAAATTTAGTTAATTTTATATATTGATCTTTAGGAATTTGTAAGTTCCTTGTCCAATCAAATATAATAATTTCATCATTTTTGCAATATTCTATTATAGAATGAAGAACTTTTTCATTATCTATAGTAATATAACCAGTTACAATTTTGGAATTTTCAATGGTCATTGAAAGTATTATTGATTTATCATGACATTTGTGATATCTTTTCCTTGATGTTAGTTCTTTAGTTACTGAATCATCGAAACATTTAGAAAGTTTATCAAATGTTATTAATAAATCATTATCTTTATATTCATATTGTTTTGTTTGATTATTATAAGTAATTTTATTTAAATCAAAAAATTTGTTTTTCAAAAAAATTTTTAATAATTTAGTAAATATACTATGTTCTTGTAATTTTGTGAATAAATCAATTGTATAAAAGGCTTTAGCATTTTCATAACTTCCTTGATCTTTTTCTTTTAGATGATCAAAATCACTAAATAATAAATTATAGGTATTGTTATTGATGCCATCATTTGTTGGGCTACCATCTTTACGTTTTAATTTATTCATAAAATCACCTCATGCTTTAAGTATAACACAATACTTTTAAATGTAAAAATAAAAAGATTAATTAATTTAATCTTTTAGTAATTACAAGTAAAAAAAAATGGTGCGAGTGAAGGGACTTGAACCCCCATGCCGTAAGGCGCTAGATCCTAAGTCTAGTGCGTCTGCCAATTTCGCCACACTCGCAAAAAAAATGGTGGACCCTGTAGGACTCGAACCTACGACCGCCCGGTTATGAGCCGGATGCTCTAACCAACTGAGCTAAGGGTCCATTTTTGCATCACTGCCTTTATAATATATCATATTATTATTTTAAGTGCAATATTTTTTATTAAAAAAATATAAAATTTTGTTATTTTTACAGTTTATTGTATATATAAATATTATATGTTAAAAAAATATTAAAAATTATTAAGATAAATTTGACAAATACAAAAAAAAGTGTTATTATATTGGCACTTTCATGTAAGAGGGGGAAAAAATATGAAAAAGAAAAATATTAATTTAGAAAATGATAATATCAAAGAAAAAGTTGATATGGAAGAAGTTGTTGTTGAAGATACTATTACTGAAGATGAAGTAGTAGAAAGTCAAGAAGATATATATCAAAGAGATATGTATGAAAAAAATAGACAATTAGAATTACTTAGCGATGAAATAAAGGCAACAGAAAAAGCTTATAAAAAAGTAAGTGAAAAATATATTGGTGAAGAACGTGATAGTAAAATAAATGAAATTGCTAGTAAATTAGTAGAGATGTATATTGAAAAATCAAATTTAATTATGTCAATTTATAATATTGCGAATGAAGAAGAAAATCTTGATAAATATGTATATGATCTTGAAAAAACTTTACAAAAAACAATTAGATATAGTGCACAATGTTATAATACAGATTCAGAACATTATAGAGTAGTATTAACTAGTGCTTTAGAAGACTTAATAACTCTTGAAGAACAAAAAGATCAAAGTAAATTAAGCGATTATAAAAAAGAAAAATTAGAAAATTGCATCAATGAATATAAAGAACTATTGAATTATGTTAAAAGTGAAAATATAGTTGCTGAAAATGATCAAGAAAGTGCTGTAAAAATGGATGATATTAAAAATCTTAAAGTTAAAAACTATGGTAGACCTATAAATAAAAAAGCTGTATTAACTTATAGTGGGATAGGCGCAGGAGTTATAATAATTACAGCATTATTATTATCATCATGTGGTAAAGGAAATGGTGGAAATGCAACTCCAACACCAGTTCCAACATCTACTGTAACTGATTTCTTAAAACCATCAGCAACACCAACTAGTACTCCAACAAATGCACCTGTAGTAACAGAAGCACCTGTAGCAACACCTATGCCAAAAGATATTATTGAAGAAGAAATGGATAAATCTATAGCTTCATATGATGAATATAAAGAAACACTTAGAACTGTAACTGCAAAATTTGTAATTGATGGAGCTATGACAATGGATCAAGCTAATGTAGCAATGTATTATTTCAATGGTAGTGATTTATCATTAGAAGATACAAAAAAATTAGTTAATGAAAATATTATTCCAAATGATGTAAGTGAAATTATAAATGAAAATGCAAATGCAATAACAACTTATGTTAATAGTATTTTAAATGATCGTAATAAAGGAAATAAAATTAATGTTTATAGTTCTGATTTTATAGTTAATGAAGAATCAAAAGCAATTGTAAGTGAAATAGATGAGTTATGTAATACCATTTATAATGGTACAGATAGTGAAGCATTAGCAGCTTATCAAGAATTATTTGAAATTATATGTTATATGAACACTGAAAAAGTTACATTCTCTAAATTATCTGCAAATCAACAATTCCAAGTAAAATTTTTAAATCTTTTACCAGCAAATATAG
>CAYNYX010000030.1:0-1451 GCA_964401535.1 uncultured Muribaculaceae bacterium
TATTTGTTAAAAAATACAATAATTCATTAGTTTCAAAATCTTTAAAAACAGAGTGTAATTCACCTTCGTTTTCATAAAGGATTTTTGCATTTACATAATCATATAAGATTGTGTATTCTTTTGTTCCTTCATCATTATATTCACGAATGAAAATTAATCCTTCATCTTTAAATGTATCAGGGCCTAAGTTATTTATGAATGAAAGACTGCAATTTTTCATATTGTATTTGCAATTATAAGTACTTACAAGTTGGTTATAATCATCATAGAATTCAATTGAGTTATCTTTTTCTTTGCAAAAACCTAAGATAAATTGATCGTTATCATCTTCAGGTGTAGGATCTTGTAAATTGCTATCATCTTCAGGTTTAGGTTCTTGATTATTTGGCGTTTTATTATCAGGCAAATGACTATTTAATTTATCATAAGCCATAACAATTGTATATGTCATTACTCCTATTATTATTAGTAATGAAATTATTATTACTATAATTTTATGTGTTTGTAAAAATTCATTAATTTTTTTCATTTTAATTCTCCTTCTTTAAAGTTTTTATATAAAAATCCTTTATATTCTCTTAAGCACAATAAATGTTATCTAATTTTTTTTGAATATTATTTGCATTTAATTTTTCTAGTTTATTATTTTTTATTATATAAATTTCTTTATTTGTATTACTACAAACATCTAAATAAAGAATAGTTTGTTTACCAGAATATGTTCCATTATAAGTAAAATAATCATTATTGTTAATGTCACCATTAAATAATATGTCTTCGTTATTCCAAGAATAAAAACTATAAGCATTATTAATACTAGTATTTTCAATATCGGAAAGTTCTTTTTTGTTGTTTTTAATAGTTAATTCATTATTTTTAACTAATAAATAACCGGTATCTTCACTATAACCTATATAATCATATTCTAAATTATATATAAATTTACCTTTGGCATCAATAACTGCCATTTTTGAATCTTTTTTAATAATGAAATTACCATTACTGATTTTTGAAACATTACTATATTCAATAGGTAAGATAAGTTTTCCTGTATCAAAGGAGAAAACTCCAAATAGGGTTGTATCATTTATTCTTTTACCTATAATTGTAGCATTGATATTATTGCATGTACCAGTACTTGCATCTGAAGGCATTGAACATCTAATAATGTAATAAGTATCAATTATTTTTTTGTTAACTATATCTATTAGAGCAAAAGAATCACCAGTTCTGTCATTTATATATATGGTACAATATTCTCTGTTAGAAAAACAATTGTCTACAGATACATTATTATCATTTATAATAGGATATAGTATTGATTTTCCATTATATTTTAATTCATAAATTGAAAAGTATTTGTGAGTAATAACTTTAGTACCTTTTTCTAATACTTCATTAGTTGTAAATGGATTACTTTTTTGATTAGGATCACTAACAAACATAAGATC
>CAYNYX010000030.1:1461-5089 GCA_964401535.1 uncultured Muribaculaceae bacterium
TTTAATGTTATGTCATTTGTAACTAAATTTTCATCGTCCCATTCTTTGTCATTAAGATACCATCCAGTAAAGTAATATCCTTTTTTATATGGTATAGGTGTGGAAATTTTATTTCCGTTTTCTATCTTTAAATCTGCAACATCTGAACCACCATTTTCATCGAATGTTACTTTTAAACTTATAGTTTCTTTATTAGTTTCAGCACTTTTAAACAATTCATTATGTCTAAAATATGGGCTTCCATAATAAGACTCTATAGTTGATAGATTACTAAACTTTGTTGTAATTAAATTTATTAAAGTTTTATTATCAGTAACTGAAATTGAAGAATCTTTGTTAATGTTAAATGATATAGTTTCATTTGTTTCTTTATATGTATCATCAGAACCATAACGCTTATCAGCTTGTAAAATAATTTTATTAGAACCCATCTTATATGTTCCACTATATGCACCACAAGTAACACTTCCACATTGTGCATATATAAATGTATCATCAGCAAACAAAACTAATTCATATCTATATGTATTATTATTAAAATTATCTTTTTTGGCTGAATCTTCATAAAAGTAGGCTCCTATAATTGATTCAGAATCAACAGTAAAATCTTTATAAATACAATTGGTTGTTGGTTTAGTCACATTATCATCTAATGTTTTTTTTGTTTTTGTTAATTTAATATCATTAGTTGTTACTAATGTATTTCCATTTACTTTAAAATTAAATGCGGCTACTTCCCAATCATTACTATAATAACAATCATTCATATCATATATAGATTCAACAGAAAGGATTAATAAATGTTCTTCTTGTTTCCATATTCCTATATAATAATTACATTTCGCATTAGTACAAATTTTATAAGTATATGTATTTTTTTCGTTATCTAATGTTAAACTATATTCTTTAGTTTGATTATAGTAAGTATATGATGTTTTTTTAGTTGTAGATTGATTAGGTTCCAAAACTACATCATCCATTGATTTATCATGATTATAGTTATACATTGATTCATCATGATTATAGTCATATAGTAAATTATAAGATATGACAGTAGTAAATGTCATTATCGCAATTATTAATACTAATAAAACTGTTATAGTCATTGTTTTATGAGATTCTAAATAGTTTTTAAATTTTTTCATTTTCATTCTCCATTTCATTTTTATATTCTAGTATGTCAGCTGGCTGACAATTAAGTACTTTACATATTGAATCTAATGTTGAAAATCTTATCGCACTTATTTTGCCTGTTTTAATGTTTGATAAGTTAACATAAGATATACCAACTTTATCGGCTAATTCATTTAGTGATATTTTTCTATCGGCCATCATTCTATCTAATCTTAATATAATCATATTTCACCTATAAAGTAGTATCTGATTGCATCTGCAATTCAGTACCATATTTAAAGATTAAAGATAACATTAAGAAAAATAAACCAGTAAAAATAACTTTAATATCTAAATTAATACTAAATGATACTCCAAAGAAAGTATTTGACATTAAACAAAATAGAGATGTAATAACAGCAGAACCAATTAATAAAATACCAATTCTAAACAAGTTCTTGGAGTTTTTATCACAAAAAGGTGCTTGATTTTCGTAGGTGTTTTTAAATATATCATGAACTATATTTATTATAATAAATACTATTAATAATTTAAGTATTAAGAATAGCGATGAAACTTCAAGTGAAGCAACACTCACTTCTGAACACATTACTAATTTATTTACAGCATCAATATTTGAAGAAATATTAGTTTCATCATCAAAACAATAATATCTTTGTCCGTCTAAATTTTCCGAATAAAGATCATGTAATGTATGTTCTTTATTATTAATTATTGGTATCGCAAACATAATAGATATTAATAATACAATGCCAACTAATGAAATTACATAACCTATCTTACATAAAATATACATTATTTTACTTAGAATTCTTATTTTTTTTGTAACATTTTTATCCATAAAATTTCTCCCTTTCATGTTATATAATACGCTTATTTTAAAATTTGTCAATACATTTTTAACGATTATCGATAAAAAAGTAATAAAATACATAAATTTTATATTAAAATTCAATAAATTATTAATATTAAATAAACTTTACTTTTAATTTTAGTTAAGTTATACTTATATTGTGATAGTATGAAATATGAAATAAATGGTAAAGAATATAATGTAATAATAATAAAAAAAAGTAATAAAAATACCTATATTAGAATTGATAAAGATTTAAATATAGTAGTTACTACTAATTATTTAGTAAGTAAAAAATATATTGAAAGATTATTGATTGAAAATAATAACCAAATTTTAAAAATGATTAATAGTAAAAATAATAAAAATATTAAGAATGAAAAATTTTATTATTTAGGTAAGAATTATGATATAATTATAGTAGGTACTTTTGATAATATACAAATAATAGATGATAAGATATATGTTAAAAGTATGAAAGATTTAGATAAATGGGTAAATAAACAGATAAAAGATATTTTTTTGGAAAGATTAAATTATTGGTATGATGTATTTGAAGAAAATATCCCTTATCCAACTTTAAAATATCGTAATATGAAAACAAGATGGGGAGTTTGTAATAGAAAAAATGTAACTGTTACATTAAATACTAATTTAATTAAATATGATATTTCTTGTTTAGATTATGTAATTATACATGAACTAAGTCATTATGTAGAATTTAATCATTCAAATAAGTTTTGGAATATAGTTAGTAAATATTGTAAAGATTATAAAAAGAAAAGAAAAGAATTAAAGGAGTAGGTATGAAAAAAATAATTAACATTTTATTAACAATAGTAGTAATTTTACCTTGTATAATTATGCCTTATGATAAAGTAAGTGCCCAAACTTTAGGAGAACTAAAAGAAGAATTAAGAAAATTTAAAGAAGAATATGAAGAAAATAAAAAAGGGCAACAATTAACAGATGAACAAATTAGTAAAACAAAAAAAGATATATTAGATGCGAATGTTAGAATAACAGATATAGGCATAGAAATAGAAGATTTAAATAAAGAAATAGAAGCATTAAATGAAGAAATAAAAGTAAAAGACAAAGAAATAAAACAATTGATTAGTTTTACACAAGTTTCTAATGGGGAATCAGCTTATTTAGAATATATATTTGGAGCTCAAGATTTTACTGATTTTATTTATCGTTTTGCGATTGCTGAACAATTAGCAGATTATAATGATAATTTAATTAAAGAATATAATCAAAAAATAGAAGAAAACAATAAGAAAACTAAAGAATTAGCTGATAAGAAAATAGAATTAAGTAATAAACAAAAAGAATTAGAAAAATTGTTAATTACATTACAATCATCAAAAAATGAATTAGAAGAAGAAAGTTTGACAATTGATGATGAAATTAAAATGCGAGAAGAAGCCATTATCTTATATGAAGAAATGGGTTGTAAAGATGATGAAAATATAAATTATTGTGGTAAAAATGCTTTACCAAGTAATACTGAATTATTTAGACCTACGGGAGCAGGAAGAATTACTAGTGAATATGGTTATAGAACTCATCCAATTACTGGTCAAGCTCAAACATTCCATGGCGCATTAGATTTAGGTTGGTATTATAGATCTGGTG
>CAYNYX010000030.1:5118-9248 GCA_964401535.1 uncultured Muribaculaceae bacterium
CAACATAAGCCTTGTGGTAATTATATAGTGTATATTCATCATAAATTAAACAATGGTGATACTTATACAACATCTTATTGGCATATGAGATCAGTTAATGTCCAAAAAGGTGATGTTGTTTCAAAGGATAAAGTAATAGGTACAATGGGTGGAACAAGAAGTGAAGATACATGTTCAACTGCACCTCATCTACATTTTATGGTTGCTAAAGGATTATATTTAATTGATTATCAAAGTTATAATTCATATAGAATAGATCCGAAATCAATTATCAATTTCCCAAGAAATGGTGGTTATTGGACAGATCGTTATAGAAAATTCTAATTCGACAAATTATTTAATCATTATATTATATAATTAATATGGTGATAAAATGAAAGTTAAAGTTTTTGATGAAAATCATGAAAAAGATTTAGAAAAAGAAATAAATAAATTTTTAGATGAATTAGATGGAGATGTTATTGATATAAAATATCAAGTCGCCCTTTCTATGTTTTCAGAAGAACAAATATTTTGTTTTTCAGCTATGGTAATTTATACATAAAAGGAATGGTAGTATGAAAAAAAACAGCTTTATTGATGGTGCTATAATAGTGACTATCGGCCTTATAATTTGTAAAATATTAGGAATAATTTATGTTATTCCTTTTCGTAATTTAGTAGGTGTACAAGGTGGGGCTTTATATAGTTATGCATATTCAATATATGGTGTTTTTGTTAGTCTATCATCAAGTGGAATTCCAATAGCTATACTTTGGGATATATAAAATCTAAAGAAAAAGCATTTAAAATAGGGAATATTATTATATGTTCCATGGGAGTTATTTGTTTCTTAATTTTATTTATTTTTGCTCCTTTAATAGCTAAAACAATAATTGGTGGGGCAATAGGTGGTAATACTGTTGAAGGTGTTACTATGGTGGTTAGAGTAATATCAACTGCTATATTAGTTGTGCCATTATTAAGCGTTTATAAAGGCTATTTACAAGGACATAGAATTATGACAGTACCTTCTGTAGCGACAGTTTTAGAACAATTAGTTAGAGTTATTGTTATAATTGCTGGAAGTTTTTTAGCATTAAAAGTTTTTAATTTAAGCTTAGAATCAGCAGTAGGTATTGCTACATTTGGAGCAACAGCTGGAGCTATAGTAGCGTATTTTTACATATTTAGTAAAGTTAAGAAGAATAAAAAAGAATTAGTAGGAAATATAAGTAATGAAAAAGTTGATAATAAAGAAATAGTTAAAAAAATATTATTTTATGCTGTTCCTTTTATATTAATTGATGTTATTAGATCAGCATATTCATTAGTTGATACCTTTACAGTTGTTAGAAATTTAACTGATTTGGGTTATCCTACTTTAGAATCTGAAAATTTAGTAGGTATAATTACTACTTGGGGTGATAAATTAAATGTTATAATCATTTCTATAGCTATTGGTATTGTTACAAGTTTAATACCTAATATAGTAAGTAGTTTAACTAAAAAAGATTATAATGAAGTTAATGATAAAATAAATCAAACTTTACAAATTTTATTCTTTATGATTTTACCAATGACTATTGGTTTAATGTTATTGGCACGTCCTGTTTGGATTATGTTTTATGGTTATGATGCTTTTTCTATCAATATTTTTAGAGTATTTATTTTAAGAGCCTTATCATTTTCTTTATTCTTTACTTTAACTAATACAGCTCAAACTCTAAATAAAACTAAAATTGTTTTAAGCACATTAGGATTAACTTTTATATTTAAATTGTTAACTAATGCTTGGTTTATGAGTTTATTTAAAAATATAGGTATTGATGCATATTATGCTCCTATATTAAATACTTTTATTATTCAAATGTTAGGATGTATTGTATTATTAATTACTTTTAAGAAAGCATTTAAAACTGATTATAAAAAAACCGCAAAAAGTTATCTAAAAACTATTATTGGTGTTATTATAATGTCTTTATTTATTATAATATTAAATTGTTTCTTTAAATTTGAATCATTTACTAGAAAAGAAGCTTTGTTAGAATTAGTTATCTATGTACCAATTGGTATTATTGTTTATTTTGTATATGCATATAAGACAAAATTACTTAGTGAAACCTTTGGTAAAGAAAAAATAAATAAAATTTTAAAAAAATTTAAATTAAAAAAGTCTTAATTTGGTAAAAAGGCTTTTTTTTTAATGTCAAAAATTGTATAATTATATTTAGGAGTGATATATATGTTAGGATATAAAATACCAAACAATAAAAAATCATCTATTAAAAGTAAAATAGAAATTTATAATAAACCAAAAGTAGTATATATACCACTTGTTAATGGAAACGATACTGATGTAACATTATTAGTTAAAAAAGACGATGATGTTAAATTAGGTAAAATGATTGCGAAAACAAAAGGTGATATGAGAATACCTATTTTATCTAGTGTTAGTGGTAGAGTAGTAGATATAACGGAAAAAGAATATTTAAATGGTAAAAAAGTAAAATGTGTTGTTATAGAAAATGATTTTGATGATGAATTAAATAAAGAAAAAGTAAATAAGAAATATAATAAACAAGAATTTATAGAATTATTACAAGAAAAAGGTATTGTTGGAATGAGTGGTACTTCATTTCCTACTTATGTTAAATATGATTCAACTAAAAAAATTAAAACTTTAATTGTAAATGCAACTTCGTGTGATCCATATGTTGCATCTGATTTTGTTTTAATTAAAGAACATCCAGAAGAAATATTAGAAGCAATTGATATGATTATGGAAATAAATGATATTAAAGAATGTTTTATAGCAATAAAAAAAGATAATAAAGAATTAAAAGATTTATTTGATAGTTATTCAGGTACTTATCCTAGTATTAAAATATCTTTACTTCCATCATTTTATCCAATTGGTTATGAAAGATTATTAGTTAAATACATTAAAAAAGAAACATATAAAAATGTTCCTTTAGAAAAAGGTATAGTTGTTAATAACATATCAACTATTTATGCTATATATCAAGCATTAATGTTTGATAATCCCTTAGTAGAAAGAGTAATTACTATAAATGGATTAACTGATAATAAACTAAATGTTTTAGTTAAAATAGGTACATCTGTTAAAGAAATAATTGAAAATTATGGAAAAATAAATAATGATTTAGTTTATATTACTAATGGAGTTATGATGGGTAATAGAGTAGATGTAAATGAATTAGTTGTTAGTTCTAATTTAAATTCTATTATTGCTTTAAAGGAAATTAAAGAATGTGAAGTAGATTGTATAAATTGTGGTAAATGTGTAGATGTTTGCCCTGAAAGGTTATGTCCTATTTTAATTAAAGACAATATAAATGATTTAAAAAATCTTAAAAATTTAAAACCTTATAGATGTATGGAATGTGGATTGTGTTCTTATATATGTCCTTCTAGAATAGATTTAAGAAAATCTGTTGTTGAAGCTAAAGATAAAGTAAAAGGGGGTAAATAATGAGTATTTTTATTAAAGATGATAATTCTAAAAATAAAATAACAAAAAATTTACTTATATGTTTAATTCCTCTTATCATATTTAGTATTTATAAAAATGGTTATTTACCATTTAAGGAAGATAAAATAAGTATGTTTCAATTATTATATCCATTAATACTTGTTATAGTATCTATTTTATCAATGTTATTAACAACATTTGTTTATTCAAAAATAACTAAAAAAAGTTTTAAAAATAATTTAAATTTTATTTATCCTGTTATATTTTGTCTAATGTTAAGTATAAATACTCCGATTTATTTAGTTATTATTGGTAGTATTATAATTACTATATTAGATAAATTGTTACCTAGAAAATTAAAATTTATCAATTGTACATTGATTGTAGGATTAATGGTTATATTGATTAATACTTTATTAAATAATAGTTATTTAAATCCTTTAGAAACTAACTTAGTTAATATTAGTAATATTAATAACATTGGTAATTATGAAACATTAGTTAGACCTTATGGTAATTTGTTAGATTTCTTTGTTGGTTTTATACCAGGTATATTAGGTGGTAGTTCAATACTTTGTTTAATAGGTTTTATTTATTTATGCTTTACAAAATCTATTAAATGGAGAATAACTGTTGTTTATATATTAATAGTATT
>CAYNYX010000031.1:0-9138 GCA_964401535.1 uncultured Muribaculaceae bacterium
TTTATTAAATACTTTTTCATTAGATTTTCTAGGTTTTTCTTTCATAATATTCTTTTCTTTTTTTTCAAAAGATAATGCTGCATCTTGAATACCATCGGTTACTAAATTAAGCCATAATAATTGTAAAGCAAGTAAAGGAAGTGGTAGTTTAAATACTATTGATAATACAAAGAATAATATTTCTGCCATACCACAAGATAGTAATAAATATATTACTTTTCTTATATTACTATAAGCAGCTCTTCCTTCTTCAATACCAGCAACAACACTTGTAAAATTATCATCAGTTATTATCATTGATGCGGTTTCTTTAGCAACATCAGTTCCTGATCCCATGGCTATACCTATATTCGCACACCTTAGTGCGGGAGCATCATTAACACCATCTCCTGTAACAGCTACAAATTCACCCATTCTTTTATATGATTCAATTATTTGTAATTTTTGATTTGGAGTAACTCTAGAAAAAACTGTTTTTTCTTTAACATATTTATCAAATATTTCTATTCCTTCTTCATATTTTATTTTTAATTCTGAACCGGTTGCAACATGTTCAAAGACATCAATTATATCTAATTCTTTAGCAATACCATAAGCAGTTAAAGGATGATCTCCTGTTATCATAACTACATGTACTCCTGCTTCTTTACATTCTTTAATAGAATTTTTAACTTCACTTCTTATTGGATCTATAAATCCAATTAAACCTATAAAAGTCATATTTTTTAATTCTATTTTTGAATAACTATTTTGTCTTACAAAATCATTTTCTTTATTTAAACAAATAGCTATAACTCTATATCCAGAAGATGCTAAAAAATCATTTTGTTCCATTATCAATTTTTTATCAATTGATTGTTCCCTACCATTTATTAACATTTTATTGCAAAAAGATAATATAACTTCAACTGATCCTTTTGCAGACGTATAAATATCATTTTTATATTCATAAAGAATTGCAGAATATTTATTTTCAGATTCATAAGGTTCTTTCCATAATACTTTATATTCTAAATCATTTGTTTTAGCTTTATAATTTAAAGCTTTAAATGCTATATCAATACTATCTCCTGAATATTCCCATTTATTATCTTTAAACTCTAATGTTGCTTCATTATTAATAGAACCCATTATAACAAGTTCTTTAACATTATCATTGATATTTTGTATTTTACCATTTCCATTATAACCAATACCATCTACATCATGAATATCACCATTAGGCAACATTATTTTTTTAGCAGTTTGTTCATTTAGAGTTAAGGTACCAGTTTTATCACTAGCAATAATAGTTGAAGAACCTAAACTCTCAACTGAATTTAATTTTTTTGCTAAAACATTTCTTTTAACCATTCTTCTAGATGCTATAGAAAGTGCTAATGTAAGTGCAATAGGAAGTCCTTCTGGTATAGCTGATATTGATAAAGCAACTACAGAAAAGAATATCTCTCTTGGCGCATAATTATTAAAATATAGAATGATTACTAAAACTAAAGCTATAATAGTTATATATAAACTTATTTGTTTAGTAAATTTTTCCATTCTTAAAACTAGAGGAGTTTTTGTTATATCTTCATATATTACTGTTGATGCTATTTTACCAACTTCGGTATTAAGAGAAGTTGATGTTACTATCCCTATTCCTCTACCTGACATAACTGATGTACCCGCATATAACATATTAAGTGATGTTGAATCACTATCATCAACTATTTTATTTGTTTTAACAACCGGTAAAGATTCACCAGTTAATACAGATTCATCAACATTCAAATTATAACATTCTATAATTCTTAAATCAGCTGATATTTTAGTTCCTGATTCTACTAAAACTATATCACCAACTACTAAATCTTCAGAATTAATAATTATTTCTTCATTATTTCTTCTTACTTTAGCGTTAACTTTAATCAATTCTAATAAAGATTCTGATTCTTTAGATGCTCTATATTCCTGTGAAGTACCTAGTATAGCATCTAATAAAATTATTATAATTATAAATATACCATCTACATATTCTCCTATCACAAATGATAAAATCATTGTAACTAATAATATATAAATAATTGGATTATTAAATTGAGTTAAAAATATTTTAAAAATACTATTTTTTCTAGCTTTTGGTAAGGTGTTTTTACCGTATTTTTTAAGTCTTAAATTTGCTTCTTTTGAATCAAGACCATGTTTATCAGAATTTAAATTTTTGATTGTTTCTTCAATACTTATATTGTAATATTTCATAGTACCATCCTTATCATTTTAATTATAACATATTTGAATTTAATATGAAATAAATTTGCTAATAAAATAATCATAACTTTAAAAAAATTGAATTTATATATCCAATAATAAATTCAATAATTAAAATAAAAACTTGTTTTAAACAAGTTATTAATCAATGGTGACTCGTATGGGGTTCGAACCCATGAATGTAGCCTTGAGAGGGCTATGTGTTAAGCCACTTCACCAACGAGCCAAAATATTACTAATTAAGTATATCAAAACAAAATGAATTTGTAAATAACTTATTTTTGATAAAAATTCACATATTTTATTGTACTAATTTTCAATATTAGTTATAATTATATTGGGGGCAATAATATGAATGACATAATTAATAAAAACAACTATCATCATTATTCTTTAAATCAAATCAATTGTATAACTAATAATAAATTAAGAAATGAAATATTAATTTTATACTACAATGATTTAAAAGAAATAATTAAAGATAAAAAGACTGAAATTGTCTCTTTTATTAAAGATAATGAATCATTAGAAAATATATATAACAATATAGAAGAATTTTATGATAGTTTAAAAAGCAATATTATTTTCAATGGTGATTATGTAAGATTTTATCCAAACATTAGAATTTTTAAATCACAAATAGAAATAACTTGTCATTTTTCTGGTAGTATTATTAGAAAAAATCAAGAATATTGTAATTACTACCCTCTTTTATATAATATTAGTAAAAAGAAAAGTTATAAATTAAATAAAAGAATTAAATGTGAAATTGGATATTTTTATAACTTACCTACTACATTACATGATTTTGAATTATTTTATAATAATTTAGAAAATTCTTATAATTTAATAAATGATGATTTAAATTATTATGATATTTCTTCTAACTTAGGGGATTATAAAATATTACAAATTAAAAGAAGTTAAAAACTTCTTTTTATATACTTTTATTTTGATTATTTCTATATTGTTCTTCTAATAATTCATATTCTTTTCTTTTATTTTCAAGCATTTCTATTCCTTCAGGAGTAATCTCTTTTTCAGAAGTTTGGACCCAAAAATCTGGTCCCATTTTATGAAATGAATAAATAATATTTCTTATTAATTTCTTAGATTCATCACTAAGATCTTTAAGCATCATAAATTCTTTAGCTTGAGATATTGAATTACCCATCTCTAACATTTCCATTATACATACTGCAATTTCAATATCATTTTCATTTTCTACTTTTTTTATTATAGTTCTATATAACATACTATCCCATTTTTCATACTTTGAAGGATATATTAAATTTCTACCTCTTCTAATCCAATCATCTACCTTCTCTTGGCTATATCCAATATTTGGATTAGTTTTTCTATAAAAAAACTCCATATTTATATCTCCTTTATTATAGCTTCATTATACTAATAAAATAAAATTATGTCAATTTATTAATATGACATAATTCTTTATTAAATATTTTTCAATATTTTAAATCTTTTGGCTGCCTCAGTTAGATTCGAACTAACGAATGACGGAGTCAGAGTCCGTTGCCTTACCGCTTGGCCATGAGGCAATATAACAATAAATAATTATTGTTATTTTAATAGCAAGAATAATATAAATCCTACTAATATTGTTGTTAAAATAGTACCATTTATTCTATCAGCTTTTGTTGATTTATATTTAACACCTAAAGCCATAGAAATTAATATACCACCTATTAACCCACCTATATGAGCCCATACATCAATACCATTTAATACAAAGCTTAATACTAAATTAAATACAATAAGCGGAATTATTTGTGATTTTATAACACTTCCTAAATAAACTCTATAATGATATCCAAAATATAGGATTGCTCCTAATAAACCAAATATCGCACCACTAGCTCCTGCTGATACTCCATTACTCAATAAACATGAAAATAAACTACCAATTATTCCACTTACTAAATAAATAATAGTAAATTTAATTTTCCCATAAAAGTTCTCAACTTGAGGAGCCATAACATATAGAAAGTAGCAATTGAAAAATAAATGAAGTATTCCTATATGTAAAAATATACAAGTAAATAATCTATAAAACTCTCCACCTATTACAAAATCTTTATAATTCGCACCAAATTTAATTAATGTATAAACATCATTACTTCCATCACCAAATAAATACATCAATAAAAATAATAAAATATTTCTTCCAATTATAATATAAGTAATATATGGTGTTTTATTTTTAAAAACATCTTCTGCTTTTTTACTTTCTTCTTCACTTACTTTATTAATATCTTCTGTTATTTTCATAAATAAATTAACACCATTTTCTTTAAATTTTAATTTATTCATTATATTAGGAAAAGCTTCAATAACAATATTATATTTTTTTAAATCATTATCTTTTTTTATATTGATACAATAAGGATTATCAATATGAACATTTTCACCTAAATTAACAAAAAAATTCAAAGTATTTATTTTATGTGAAAAAGTTTTTCTTTTAATTTTTTTAACAATTTGATCTGTTTTATATAAATCAAAATCTAATTGTTCATCATTATGAATATAATTTGAAACAATTCTAACTATTTTATATTCATTATCTAAATTCTCTAACCATATTTCATCTTTAGCACCATGTAATATAACAGGATGGTAGCCTGCTTCAGTTATAAAATAATGTAATAGTTTTATAACCATTTCATCATTAGTTGTTACACTTAAACTATCATTCATTTTATTCCTACTTAAATTGATTTAATATATTTGTAAAACAATCTGGTAAATCACTTGTGAATTCTATATATTTACCTGTTGTAGGATGAACAAACCCTAATTCTTTAGCATGTAAACACTGTCCTGTTGAATCAAATATCTTTTTTCTCCCATAAACAGGATCATTAACAATAGGATGACCTATATATTCCATATGAACTCTTATTTGATGAGTACGCCCTGTTTCTAATTTTAATTCAATTAAAGTAGCATTTTTATATCTTTCTAATACTTTAAAATGGGTAATAGCAGTTTTACCCCCAGGTAATATTGACATCTTTTTTCTATCTTTAATAGATCTTCCTATAGGTGCATCAATAGTACCTGTATCATTATTTATAACACCCCATACTAAAGCAACATATATTCTATGAGTTGTTTTATTTTCTAATTGTTTTGATAATAATTCATGAGCTTTATTATTTTTAGCAATCATAATTAATCCAGTTGTATAAGCATCAATTCTATGAACTATTCCTGGTCTAAATTCACCATTAATATCACTTAAATTATTTGAATAATCCATTAATCCATTAACTAATGTACCTGATACATTACCTATAGCAGGATGAACTACAATACCATTATCTTTATTTATAACCATTACATCATTATCTTCATAAACAATATTTAAATCCATCTTTTCTGGTTCAACATCCATTTTTTCTTCTTCTATTTCATAATCAATAATATCATTTTCTTTAACTTTGTAACTATTTTTAATTACTACATCATTTACTTTGATATTATTATTTTTAATAGCTTTTTGAATTTTACTTCTTGATATATCTAATTCTTCCATTAGATATTGATCAATTCTTATATTGTCTTTTTTTGATTCTATTCTCATTTTTACTTTCCTTTATTACTAATATAAATATTAATATAGCAGATACTACTATAAATGTATCAGCAAGATTAAATATTGGATAATTGTAACCAAAAATATTGAAATCTAAATAATCTATTACATAACCATATATTATTCTATCTATCAAATTTCCTAATACTCCACCTATCAATAAACCATAAATTATTTTTTCTTTATTTTTAAGTTCTTTATTATTGATAAATAAAAAATAAATTACATTTAATGAAATAAATCCTAATATTATTAAAAATAACCTATTTCCACTAAATATGCTCCAAGCTGCTCCAGTATTTTGAACATTAGTGATATTAAAAAAATTATCAATAATTACTATATCAGTATTTAAAGGAATATTCCATACTATTAAAAACTTAATTATTTGATCTAATAATACTGCTATAACAGCAAATATAAATATTTTTTTCATTTTAATCACCTTTTTAATTATATCACTTCTAAATTAATATGTAAATTATTGTTCAATAACTTTATATTTTGAATATCCATTAGTTGTTGTTATATTTGATTCATTATCAAACCATATTACTTCTACATCATAATTTTTAATAAATTCTTTACCTTCATCTATAGGTATTAAATATAGAATATAACCTAATATATTATTTAATACTTCATCATTTGATATTACAGTTACACTTTTTATATTATTTTCTGTTGTTTTAACTATTTTATCTTGAATACTAATAGTAGTTATACTTTTATTATTTAATGAAATAACATCTTTCATAGTTCCACTTACAGGATCTTCAATACCAACATTATAATTATTTTTATCATAATTTAATCCCAATACTTTATTACCTGAAGCATCTATTATATATCTATTAAAGTTATTATTAATTAAATACTCTTTCACTTCTTTTAAAGCAAATCCCATATTTACATAATCTAAATCAATATCTACTTTATTATTTAAAAGATTTTGATTTATTAAATAATTATTATCAATATCTTTATATAAGTTATCTTTATCATTTAATGTATGATATTTATTAAATATATTATCTATTTCTTTCAAAGCTTTATTAGATTTATTATAATCATTAGAATATATTTTTACATCTATATATCTATTCATATAATTTAAACTAATAGAATATTCTTTTAATTTATTTTTATTATTTATATAAATAAATACTAAACTAATACTTAATATAAATATTATTAAAAAAATCACTTTATTTATTTTATTATGAATATTATTCATATAATCACCTATAATTATTTTATCATAATAAAGATAAAAATGATATTAATACATATTAAAACTAGTTAAAATAACTAGTTCTTAACAAACATATAAACTGTTTCTTTACTATTCATATATTTCTTTAATTCAGATATAAAATTATTATAAATATATTCTTTTTCTGAATCACTAAATTTTATTTTACCATTTTCAATAATATCAATAAAATCATCAATACTATAATTTTTATTTATCATCTCTGATAATACTATTTTATATGTATCAATTGAAAAATGTAAATTAGGATTATCTAAATATAAAGATGAATAAACATAATTATATAATACTGATTCTAATACATTTTTCCAATTTTGTGAATAATCATGATTTAATGATGATATAATTCTTAAAACATCTTCTTGATTAAATTTATTTATTATAGACATTTCTACTTTAAAAGCACTAATTAAATCATCAATTTGAACTATATTTTTTAAAACAACTTCATCATTACACATTGGTGTATAATAAAATAATGTTTTTTTATTTTGAATAATATTATTACATGCAATCAAAGTATCTTTATATAACTTATAATTATTATACATATATTTAGATTCTTCATATAAATTTGCAATTTTTTCTTCTACTTGTTTTTGATAAGAGATTGTATATCCTTTTGCTTCTTTTAATAATATTTTTACTTCTTTATTAATAAGTGCATCAAATGCATCATAAGGTGTTTCAAAACTAGTCAAATAATTATCAATATAAAACATGAAATTTCTAATTGTTTCTTCAATATTTTCTTCTTCACTATCTATTACTTCAAAAGCTAATGCTTCTTGATATTTTCCTAATAAATTTTGATAAGTAATATCATCAATAAAATTCTTTTTATAAGATTTACTAGTTATTTCATCAAAACTTATTTGTTTCATATTTATATTGATATTATCATTATAAATGTTTTTGGTATTCAATAGCATCAAAATCACCTTTTCCAAATGCATATAAAAGTTTACCTTTTTCTGAATCATTTAGGTAAGATAGTCTACACATTGTATGCGCAATATATCCTTCTTTTATATTTTCAATGGTTTCTAACAACATATCAGGCGATTCACATATAGTTGTCATTGCTAAAATCATATTTGTTATTTGCTCATAAGATATTGTAATATCTTCATCATATATATCTCTATTATGATTTTCTTCATTAAGACTATTAACTTTATCTTTAAATAAATAGATTGCTTGAATTGCTTCTTCTTCAGTTAATCCCTTACTTACAATTGCATTTACACTTGTAATAGGAATCATTAATCTATTATCTTCGGTAATAATATTATAATTCTTATTATCCTTTTTGACTATATACATATTATCAGTATTAACTATTTCTTTACTAATTAAGCTTCCCACATTATCACTCCTTGGGTACTTATTATATCACTTTTTTATAAAAAAGCAATTACAAAATCATTTTCTTTATGCTCTCAATACCACTACGTTCTAACCTTGATATTTGAGCTTGTGAAATATTTAATTCTTCAGCTAATTCACTTTGAGTTTTACCTATAATATATCTTTGTAATAAAACATATTTTTCTTTTTCTTTTATTTTTTTTAAAGCTTCTTTTAAAGCTATTTTATCTTCTTTAGAATATACATCTTTAGTATCACTTAATTGATCTTCTAAAAAAATAGTATCGCCACCATCATTATATATTGGTTCAAACATACTAACTGGTTCTTTCATTGAATCAAGTGCTAAAGAAATATCATATTCTTTTAAATTTAATTCTTGTGCTAAAAGAGAAATAGTTGGTTCTTTACCATTCTTTCTAATTAATTCTTCTTTTTTTTGTAAAATTTTATAAGCAGTATCTTTTATACTTCTTGCTATTCTTAAAGCATTATTATCTCTTATACTTCTTTTACATTCTCCTATTATAAGTGGTACAGCATATGTACTTAATTTTAAGTTATATGATAAATCAAAATTATCAATTGCTTTAATTAAACCAACTACTCCTATTTGAAATAA